>JAYVNU010000191.1:0-13044 GCA_043758345.1 Lacisediminihabitans sp. | reverse complement strand
CGACCGGCTCGGCGAGGGCAGTAACCCTGAGCTTGTTCTCGTTGATCTCGTGCATTGCGACCGAGAGGGGCTTGTCGTCGATGGTCGAGTCGACGAGGGGTCCGACGTTGTCGAAGAGGCTTCCCTCGTGGAGGTCGGCATAGTAGTCGTTGATCTGGCGGGCACGCTTCGAGGCGAAAATCACCAGCGCATACTTCGAGTCGACCTTGGACAGCAGTTCGTCGATGGGCGGATCGATGATGCCTTTTGCGCGTTCAACCATGGGGGTACTCCGAACTCTAAGCCTGTGGGATTGGCATTAAGTCTACGACCTCGCGGGCCGCCTGGCTCACTTCGTGATTGACGACCTTGACATCGAACTCGTCCTGGGCCGCAAGCTCCACCTTCGCGGTCTCCAATCGCCGCTGCTGCTCGACCGAACTCTCGGTGTCGCGACCGATCAGGCGGCGGACCAGTTCGTCCCAGGTCGGGGGCAGGAGGAACACGAGTACGGCGGAGGGCATGGCCGCCCGAACCGACCGGGCACCCTGCAGATCGAGCTCCAGCAGCACGCTCTTCCCGCTGGAGAGGGCCTCATCGATCGGTGCTCGCGGAGTGCCGTAGCGGAAGGCGTTGTGCACTATCGCCGTCTCGAGCATCTGGTCGGTCTCGATGAGTTCGTCGAACTCGTCGTCGGAGACGAAGAAGTAGTTGACGCCGTTCGTCTCCCCCGGGCGCGGAGCGCGTGTCGTCGCTGACACAGAGAGGTGCACGTCGGGGTAGTTCTCGCGAATGTGCGACGACACCGCCCCCTTTCCGACCGCGGTGGGGCCGGCGAGCACGACGAGCCTCGCCTTGGTCGGAGTGTGGCCACGGTTCTCGCGAGTGACGAGCCAGTCGAGCAGTCGTCGTCGTTGGCGGATGCCGAGTCCGCCGACGCGTTTCGAATTCGCGATCTCGAGCTCCGACATGATCTTCGCGACTCTGGTCGGTCCGAGTCCGCGGATGCTGGTCAGCAGGTCGCGCACCCGCAGGCTCGCCTCCGCCGCTTTGGCCGACTGGGTCCAGGCCGTCTCGACGACCTCGACGGCGCTGCGCACTCGATCGTGGATGTCGCGCTTGACAGCCGCACGCGCCCGTCGAGCAGCCACCGCCGTCGCCGCCGCAGCCACCCGGTCGACCTCGGGCGGTGCTAAGCGCGGCACGCGCGCACCTCCGCTGACTGGCGGGTCACGGCATCCACAATCCCGTCCGGCCCGGACTGCAGGATGCTTCGTGACGCGGCCACGACCGCGAACGGTGCCGCCGAGCCGTACAGCGCCGCCAGGTCGGCGTACCGGGCGCCCTGGTGCCCGAATCCCGGTGCGAGCACAGGCGTCGACGGCTCTGCGGCCAGGCTATCTAGGTCGATGCCGAAGTCGGCGAAATTTACTGTCGCGCCGAGCACGAGACCGATCGACCCATTGCCTGTTTCTGTCTTCTCACGGTTAAACGTCACCACGTCCCTGACGATACTCGACGCCACGGACATCCCGCTCGCCGTGACCGCCGTCTGCACGTCGTGCGCCTCCGGATTCGACGTCGCCGCGAGAACGAAGAGACCTTTGCCGCTGGCGATAGCGAGCTCCATCGGTGCGGCTATCGAGTCGACACCCTGGTAGGCGCTGATCGTCATGGCGTCCGCCTCGAGCGGGCTGCCAGGGGTGAGCCAGGCCTGCCCGTAGGCCTCGACGCTTGTTCCCAGGTCTCCCCGTTTGACGTCGGCGACGATCATGATCCCCGCCTCACGCGCGGCCGCCAGCACGCTCTCGAGAGCGGCATAGCCGGCCGAGCCGTGGCGCTCGAAGAACGCCACCTGCGGTTTGACGATCCCGGCGAGTCCCGCGGTCGCCGACACGACGCGGAGTCCGAACTCGCGGAGACTCGCCGCGCTGTCCGGCAGGCCCCACTGCTCGAGGAGGTAGGGATGCGGATCTATGCCGACGCAGAGCTGGCCTAGGTCGTCGAAGATCGCGGCCAAGCGATCACCGAACCCCGCGCCACCGTCAGCCAACGAGCGCCGCCAGTCGTTCGGCCCGCTCGATCGCGTAGTCCTGCAGCGACTTCACGTCGAAGCCGTCGCGGATAGCCTCGATCGAGGCGACCGCTGCGCCGAGCTGTGCGATCGTGGTGAAGAGCGGCAGGTCGGCCGCGACGGCGGCGGCCCGGATCTCGTAGCCGTCGACCCTGGCGCTGCGGCCGCTCGGGGTATTGATGACGACATCCACCTCGTTCGAGTTGATGAGGTCGACGATCGACGGCTCCCCCTCGCGCGAGGCCTCACCCTGGTCGTACTTGCGAACGACCCGGGCGGCGATGCCATTGCGGCTGAGTACCTCTGCCGTTCCGAGGGTCGCAAGGATCTCGAATCCGAGCTGCTGGAGTCGCAGCACCGGGAGGATGATCGCGCGCTTGTCGCGATCGGCGACCGACACGAAGACCGCGCCGCTCTTCGGCAGCCCGCCGTAGGCAGCCTCCTGGCTCTTCGCGAAAGCCTTCGGGAAGTTCGAGTCGATTCCCATGACCTCGCCGGTGGACCGCATCTCGGGGCCGAGAACCGAGTCGACGATCAACCCGTCTTTTGTGCGGAAGCGCTTGAAGGGCAGCACAGCCTCCTTCACGGCCACCGGGGAGTCCATCGGAACGACCGACCCATCGGCCTCGGGAAGCATTCCGCTTTCGACGAGGGAGCGGATGCTCTGCCCGACCATGATCAGCGACGCGGCCTTGGCGATCGGCAGCCCAAGCGCCTTCGCGACGAACGGCACCGTCCGCGACGCGCGCGGATTCGCCTCGAGCACGTACAGCACTCCGGCGCCGATCGCGAACTGAACGTTGAGGAGTCCGCGAACGCCGATGCCGGCGGCGATCTTCGTCGTCGCCGCGACGACCGCCGCGATCTGGTCGCGACCGAGGGTGACCGGCGGGAGGGTGCAGCTCGAGTCCCCGGAGTGGATCCCGGCCTCCTCGATGTGCTCCATCACTCCGCCGACGTAGAGTTCAGTGCCGTCGTAGAGGGCGTCGATGTCGATCTCGATCGCATCGTCGAGAAAGCGGTCGACGAGCAGCGGATGCCCGGGGCCGACGATCCCCTGGTCGCTGATCCTGGCGAAGTAGTCGGCGAGCGAGGGGCTGTCGTAGACGATCTCCATCCCCCGTCCGCCGAGCACGTATGACGGGCGAACGAGCACGGGGTAGCCGATCTCCTCCGCGACGGCGACCGCATTCTCGAAGTCGTATGCCGTGCCGTTTCGCGGAGAGACCAGGCCGGCGGCGTCGAGGATGCCCTGGAAGAGTCCGCGTTCCTCCGCGAGATCGATCGCCTCCGGTGTCGTTCCGAGGACCGTGACGCCGTTGGCCTTGAGCCCCTTGGCGAGACCGAGGGCCGTCTGGCCGCCCAGCTGCACCACGACGCCGACGAGTTCGCCGCTCTGGCTCTCCGCGTGCACGACCTCGAGGACGTCTTCGAGGGTAAGCGGCTCGAAGTAGAGCCGATCGCTCGTGTCGTAGTCGGTCGAGACCGTCTCGGGGTTGCAGTTGATCATGACCGTCTCGTAGCCGGCGTCCGCGAGAGCGAACGAGGCGTGTACGCAGGAGTAGTCGAACTCGACACCCTGACCGATGCGGTTCGGACCCGAGCCGAGGATGATCACCTTCCTGCGGTGGCTCGGTTCGACCTCCGTCTCGAGGTCGTAACTCGAGTAGTGGTAGGGCGTCAGGGCGGGGAATTCGCCGGCGCAGGTGTCCACCGTCTTATAGACGGGACGAACTCCGAAGGCATGCCGGATGCCGCGCACCTCGTCTTCGCTCAGCCCGCGGAGGGCCGCGATCTGCGTGTCGCTGAAACCGTGGTCTTTCGCGAGGCGGAGGAGGTCGGCATCCAGCGCCCGGAAAGATCCGATCTCAGCGGCCACCTCGTTGATCAGCACGATCTGGTCGATGAACCACGGGTCGATCTTGGTCGCGGCAAAGACCTCCTCGAGGGTTGCGCCGGCACGAAGAGCCTGCTGAACGGTCACGATGCGTCCGTCGGTCGGGACGGCCGCGATGGCGAGCAGAGCGTCTTTGTCGGTTGGCACGCCGTCCCAATGGAAGCTCGATCCGCGCTTCTCGAGCGATCGGAGGGCCTTCTGGAGGGCGGTCGAATAGTTGCGGCCGATCGCCATCGCCTCGCCGACCGACTTCATGGTGGTCGTGAGGCCGGGATCCGCCGCCGGGAACTTCTCGAAAGCGAAGCGTGGCACCTTGACCACCACGTAGTCGAGGGTCGGCTCGAATGACGCCGGCGTGACCTTCGTGATGTCGTTCCTGATCTCGTCGAGCCGGTATCCGATAGCGAGCTTCGCGGCGATCTTGGCAATCGGGAAGCCGGTCGCCTTGGAGGCGAGGGCGCTCGAACGCGAGACACGCGGGTTCATCTCGATCACGATGACGCGTCCGTTCGACGGATCGATCGCGAACTGGATGTTGCACCCGCCGGTATCGACACCGACGGCCCTGATGATGTCGATGCCGATATCGCGCAGGTTCTGGTACTCGCGGTCGGTGAGTGTCAGCGCCGGTGCGACGGTGATCGAGTCGCCGGTGTGCACGCCGACCGGGTCGACGTTCTCGATGGAACAGACGACGACGGTGTTGTCGGCCGTGTCGCGCATCAGCTCGAGTTCATACTCCTTCCAGCCGAGGATCGACTCCTCGAGCAGTACCTCGGTCGTCGGGCTCTGGTGAAGGCCGTCGGTGACCATCCGCACGAGCTCGACCTCGGAGTAGGCAAATCCGGAGCCGAGTCCGCCCATCGTGAAAGACGGGCGGATGACGAGGGGGTAACCGAGGTCACGGGCGAATTCGCGAGCCTCGTCGACCGTGTGCGCGATGAAGGAGCGGGCGACATCCGCTCCGCATTCGAGCACGAGTTCCTTGAAGATCTGGCGGTCCTCGCCGCGGTTGATCGCCTCGAAGTTAGCGCCGATCAGTTCGACGTCGTACTTCTCGAGGATGCCGTTGTGGTGGAGATCTATCGCCGCGTTCAGCGCGGTCTGGCCGCCGAGGGTCGGGAGGATCGCATCCGGATGCTCCTTGGCGATGATCGTCTCGATCACCTGCCAGGTGATCGGTTCGACATAGGTCGCGTCGGCGAAGTCCGGATCGGTCATGATCGTCGCCGGATTCGAGTTGATCAGGATGACCCGGACGCCCTCCTCACGGAGCACCCGGCAGGCCTGGGTGCCCGAGTAATCGAACTCGCAGGCCTGGCCGATCACGATCGGCCCGGAGCCGATCACGAGGACCGATTTGATATCGTCGCGCTTCGGCATCAGTTGTTTCCCTTGAAAGCGTTCGCTACCACGACCAGGTCGCGGAAGCGGTCGAACAGGTAGTTCGCATCGTGCGGTCCGGCGGCGGCCTCCGGGTGGTACTGCACCGAGAATGCCGGGATGTCGAGCGCGTTGAGCCCCTCGACGACGTCGTCGTTCAGATTGACGTGACTCACCTCGACCCGACCGAACCCGGCCGGAGAGTCGAACGTACCATCGAGCGGAGCATCGACGGCGAAGCCGTGGTTGTGCGAGGTGATCTCGACCCGTCCGGTCGCTGTGTCGACGACCGGCTGATTGATACCGCGGTGCCCGAACGGCAGCTTGTAGGTGCCGAGCCCGAGGGCGCGCCCGAGCAGCTGGTTACCGAAGCAGATACCGAAGAACGGCAGCCCGGCGCGCAGCACGGTTCGCAGGAGTTCGACGTGCTGATCGGAGGCCGCCGGGTCGCCGGGTCCATTCGAGTAGAACACCGCGCTCGGCTCGAGCGCGAGCAGCTCTTCGGAGGTCGTCGACTGCGGCACGACGATGACGTCGAGTCCGCGCGCCGCGAGGTACCGCAGCGTCGACTCCTTCACCCCGAGGTCGAGAACGGCGACAGACCCGATCCGTTCGCCGACCGCGTCGAGGTAGCGCTTCTCGGTGACGGAGACGTCGGCGGAGAGATTCTGGCCCGACATCTCGGCGCCGCTCTTCACTATCGCGAGCTGGTCTTCTTCGGTGAGGGCGGCATCCGGTCCGGAGAAGATTCCGGAGCGCATGACGCCGGCGTCCCGCAGGCGGCGCGTGACAGCACGGGTGTCGATTCCGCTGATGCCGACGATGCCCTGCTCGACCAGCCGATCGTCGAGGCTGGCGGTCGCGCGGTAGTTCGAGACGACGCGGGACGGATCGCGCACGACGAAGCCGCAGACCCAGATGCGGGTCGACTCGTCGTCTTCGTCGTTCACCCCGGTGTTGCCGATGTGCGGGGCCGTCATCAACACGATCTGGCCGGCGTAGGACGGATCGGTGAGCGTCTCCTGGTAACCGGTCATCCCGGTGGTGAAGACGGCCTCACCGAGGCTTCGACCGCGGGCACCGTAGGCGTGACCGGGATAGCGCGTGCCGTCTTCGAGCACGAAGACGGCCGGCTCGAAGCGGCTCACGACGATGCCTTCGAGGTCAGGAGTCCCGAGATCGCATCGATCAGCGGACCGGGATCGGCAGAATCGGCGAGCCTGAGGTAGCTGTCGATGTCGGTCTCGCCGAGGGTCCAGGCGATCAGCACGAGGCCGCCGTTCTCGACCACACGGTCGATCGTCCACGTCGCGCGCTCGACGCGACGCAGTGCCGAAATCTGGATGAACGCCTCCGGCACACCGGCGATGCCGAGGATGACACCGAGGTCGGTGACCGTCACGGTCGCCCGGCCACGGAATCCGAGTCCTCGTACGGCGACCCGGTTCAGCGGCTCGCCGGCGATCGTGGTTGCGGCGTAGAAGGTTTCGGCGCTATAGCGCACGGCGCCGGCGTCAGCAGGCACGGTCGCAATCTCCGGAAGGGACGACTGTCGTCGCTGACGGGCCCGCCAGCCGAGATACATGCCGAGGAGCGCGAGGAGGATCACCGCGATCACGATTGTTGTCGATGTTGTTCTATCCATGCGTGGCTCCTGAGGTTCTGCGTGCATACTGCGCGACGGTCTCCGCATCGACGAGTTCGCCGTCGACGACCGTTGCATAGCCGTTGTGGATGGTGGCTACGACCCGACCGGGGAGGGTTGCCGAGAGGTAGGGGGAATTGACGCCCTTGCCACGAAGGTGTTCGCGGCCGAAGACGCGGCTCGTCGTCGGGTCGTAGAGGATGAAGTCGGCCGGTGCGCCGACCGCGACACCGAATTCGTAGCCCGGCACGAGGCCGATCTCGGCAGGCACCCGGGAGAACACCCTGGCGACATCGTTCCAGTCGAGGAACCCGGTATCGACGACGGAGGCCTGCACGACAGAGAGAGCCGACTCGAGGCCCACCATCCCGAAGGCGGCCGCACCCCACTCGCAGTCCTTCGCCTCGATCGGGTGCGGGGCGTGGTCCGTTGCGACAATGTCGATCGTGCCGTCGGCGAGTCCTTCGCGAAGGGCCGCGACATCCTCGGACCGTCGGAGCGGCGGATTGACTTTATACCGCGCGTCATAGTCGGATGCGAGATCTTCGGTCAGCAGCAGGTGATGGGGAGTGACCTCTGCGGTCACCCGGATGCCGCGGGCCTTCGCCCAGCGCACGACGTCGACCGACCCGGCCGTAGAGACATGGCAGACGTGCAGCCGAGCTCCGACGTGCTCTGCGAGCAGAACGTCTCGGGCAATGATGGACTCCTCGGCGACCGCCGGCCAGCCGGTGAGACCGAGTTGCCCCGAGAGGGTCCCCTCGTTCATCTGCGCTCCCTCGGTGAGCCGTGGCTCCTGCGCGTGCTGGGCGACGACACCGCCGAAGGTCATGACGTATTCGAGGGCCCGGCGCATCAGAAGGGCGTCGGACACGCACGTGCCGTCGTCGGAGAACACGCGCACCCGTGCGCGACTTCCGGCCATCGCCCCGATCTCCGAGAGCTGCTTTCCCTCGAGCCCGACGGTGACCGCGCCGACCGGACGAACGGTGACGTAGCCGGCGGCATCGCCGAGGCGCTGCACCTGTTCGACGACTCCGGCCGTGTCGGAGACGGGAGAGGTGTTGGCCATCGCGTGCACGGTGGTGAAGCCACCGATCGCGGCCGCCCTGGATCCACTGAGCACCGTCTCGCTCTGCTCGAAACCCGGCTCGCGGAGGTGCGTATGCAGGTCGACGAGGCCGGGGAGGGCGAGCAGCCCGTCGGCGTCGATCACCCGTGCACCGGCGTCGCTGAGCGAACTACCGATCTCGACGACGACACTGTCGCGCACGAGGATGTCGCCGTGGGAGTCATCCACGAGCCGGGCGCCTCTGACCAGGATCGCGGTCACGACAGTGTCTCTTTCATAACAGTGCCTCTTTCACGACAGGCCCTCTTTCATTCCGGACAACACCAGATACAGCACGGCCATCCTCACCGAGACACCATTCGCGACCTGCTCGAGCACGGTCGAGCGTGGCGAATCCGCCGCGCCGGACGAGATCTCGAGCCCCCGGTTCATCGGACCGGGGTGCATCACGATGCTATCGGCGGCGAGGGTCATGAGACGCTCGTCACCGAGGCCCCACTCGCGTGAATACTCGCGGGCGTTCGGGAAGAATGCGGCGTGCATCCGCTCCGACTGGATGCGCAACATCATCACGACGTCCGGCTTCTCGGAAAGGGCTGCATCGAGGCTGTACCCGACGGTCACCGGCCACTCTGAGACCCCGATCGGCAGCAGTGTCGCCGGGGCCACGAGGGCGACGGATGCGCCGAGAGCCGACAGTAGCCAGACATTCGAGCGGGCGACCCGCGAGTGGAGGATGTCGCCGACGATCGTCACGGAGACTCCGTCGAGCGCCTTCCCGCGGGCAGCGGATCCGTGCAGCCTGCGCCGAATCGTGAACGCGTCGAGCAGCGCCTGCGTCGGATGCTCGTGCGTTCCGTCCCCCGCGTTGACGATGGCGGCCTCGATCCAACCGGAGTCGGCGAGCACCGACGGAGCACCGGATGCCCCGTGCCGGATGACCACCGCGTCGGCACCGATGGCCGCGAGCGTCTGCGCGGTGTCTTTGAGGCTCTCGCCCTTCGAGACACTCGAGCCCTTCGCGCTGAAGTTGATGACGTCGGCGCTCAGTCGCTTTGCGGCGGCCTCGAACGAGATGCGGGTGCGGGTCGAATCCTCAAAGAAGAGGTTCACAACCGTTTTCCCCCGCAGGGTCGGGAGTTTGCGCACCTCGCGGTCGGCGACATCCGCCATGTCCTCTGCGACGTCGAGGATCGCGACGGCCTCATCCCGACCGAGGTCCCGCGTGCTGAGCAGGTGTCTCATTCTGCAGCATCCTCGATCGAGACGAACTCGTCGCCGTCGATCTCCTCCAGATGCAGGTTGATGCGCTCGGTCTGGGCCGACGGCAGGTTCTTGCCGACGAAGTCCGGGCGGATCGGCAACTCGCGGTGCCCGCGATCGACGAGGGCGGCGAGCCTGACCACGCGGGGGCGACCGATCGCACCGAGGGCATCGAGGGCGGCGCGGATAGTACGACCGGAGTACAGCACATCGTCGACGAGCACGACGAACTTACCGTCGATTCCGCCCGGCGGCACCTGGGTGGGCGAGGGCGCCCTGGTCGGGTTGTGGTCGAGGTCGTCCCGGTACATCGTGACGTCGAGCGCGCCGATGGCCACGGGAACGTCAGACACCTCCCGGATGACGGTCGAGATGCGCTCGGCGAGTACCACTCCCCGAGTCGGGATCCCCAGGAGCACGAGGTCATCTCCAGACCGGAGCGATTCGAGGATCTCGTGCGAGATGCGGGTTAGCGCCCGGGTGATATCAGCTTGCTGCAGCACGATGCGTGCGGGCAATCTGACCTCCTTCCCCGCCTCACAGGACGGAATTTAAGGATGCCTACAAGCACGACTATAGCGTGCCGGTGGGGAGCGAGACTCGCTCTACGTCCAGCGCCTCAGCAGATACCGCTCGCCGAATCCGATCAGGGTGTCGGTGACCTTGCCGAGAAGGCCGAGCAGGATGATCGCGACGAACAGTCGGTCGATGCGTCCATTGTCCTGCGAATCTTTCAGCAGGAATCCGATGCCGAGAGTCGACACGATCAGCTCGGCCGCGACGAGGAAGAGCCACGACTGCGCGAGCGCGAGTCGGAGCCCGGAGACCACAGTCGGGATGATCGCGGGTAGCTGAACCCGCGCGAGCAGGCTGAGGCGTCCGAGTCCGTAGGCCCGCCCGACCTCGACGAGGTGGCGGTCGACGTGACGGAGGGCCCCCGACACCGTCGTGTAGACCGGGAAGAAGGCGCCGATCGTGATCAGGACGACCTTGGAATCCTCGTGGATGCCGAGATACAGGATCAGCAGCGGAACCCAGGCGAGCGACGGCACGGCGCGGAGCGCACCTATTGTCGGGGCCGCTAGAACGCTCGCCCAGCGTGAGAGTCCGATCAGCGATCCAACGATGAGTCCGAGGATCGAGCCGAAAACGAATCCGAGCAGCACGCGCTGGGTCGAGATGGCGATGTCGGGAAAGAGCAGACCGCGCTCAGCCAGGTCGATCGCCGCCTGCCAGACCGCCAGCGGCGTCGGCAGGCGATAGCTCGGGACGGCACCCGATGCCGCGACACACTGCCAGACGACGAGCAGCGCGATCGGCACGATCGCACCCAGCAGCACAGCCGATGCGCGAGGGCGACGGGTTGCGCGCGCCGGGAGTGCCCCCGACGAGGTACCCGTCAGATTCTCCGAGCCCAGGGATGACGCCGTCGCGTTCACAATCACCGCCGTCGCGACGGGGCCTCCGTCGGCTCGTTCTGCGTCAGCCATTGGCGGAAGGATCAGCCTTCTTCGCGAAGGTGGTGTCGAAGAGGCTCTTCAGCGCACCGTCGATATCGGGCTGGATCGCCACGTCCCCGGTTTTCACGAAGACCGGGCCGATGACCTTGAGCACGGACGTCTGCTTCGCGCCCGGCACGGGGTCGATGTCGAGCTTCGTGCGATTCTCGATGACGTTCGAGGCGATCGACGGATCGATTCCGGCAGCCTTCGCGAGGATCACCGAGGTATCGGCAGGATTCTTGATCGCGTAGGCACGAGCTCGCTCGTAAGCGTTGACCACGGCCTGGGCGAGGTCGGGAGACTTCGACAGGAACGACTCCGTGCCATCCAGAAGTCCGTAGCTGTTGAATGAAGGATTGTCGTAGATATCCTTCGAACCGGCCGTGACGATACTCGTTGAGAGCAGCGGATCGAGCCCGGACCAGGCGTCGACGGCACCGCTTTCGAGAGCGGCCTTTCCGTCGGCGTGCGCGAGATTCTCGATCGTGACCGAGTCGATCGGCACCTTGAATTTTTCGAGGGCCTGCAGGAGGAAGAAGTACGGATCGGTGCCCTTTGCCACGGCGACCGTTTTGCCCTGAAGGTCTTTGACCGACGTGATCTTCGAGTTCTTTCCGACGAGGATCGCCGCCCAGTCCGGTTGGGAGAAGACGTCGATCGCCTTGATCGGCGAGCCGTTCGAGCGGGCGAGAAGCGCGGCCGACCCCGCGGTGGAGCCTACGTCGATGGCGCCGGCCTTCAGAGCGAGATTCGCTGCGCTCGATCCGGCCGACTTGACCCAGTTGACGGTGACCCTGCTGCCGAATTCCGTCTCGAGCCAGCCCTTGTCTTTGATGATGAGGCTGAGCGGGTTGTAGGTCGCGAAGTCGATGTTCAGGGAGTTCGAGCTCCAGCTTGTCGGAGCTCCGGCAGTCTTGCTCGGAGTGCTCGCCGGGGCGAGAGCGGAGCCCTCCCCCGCACATCCGGCGAGCAGCAGGCTTGCGGCAACGGCGATCGCGGCGAAGCCGACGAGCTTTCTTCTCATGCTGTGAGTGTCCTTAAAACGAATCGAGTCGAACGGTGGTTGAGGGAGACGAGGGTGCCCGGTGATGGCTCGAGACGCCGAGGCCGTCGAGCAACTCGGCGCGGAGCAGTGCGAGGGTGGCGTCCGCCCGGTCGCGTGGCCGACTTCCGGGAACGCTGAGGATTCGACGGATGCCCGACCCGCTTCCCTGCGGCGCCTCCGGGTCGTCGCCGAGCAGCACCACCCGGTCGGAGAGGTAGAGCGCCTCGTCGACGTCGTGAGTGACGAGCAGGGTGGTGGCCGGCTCTGCCGCGTGGAGCTCGAGCAGCAGATCCTGCATGGTGAGCCTGGTCAGGGCGTCGAGGGCGCCGAACGGCTCGTCGAGCACGAGCACGCCGGGGCCGCGGGCGAGAGCCCTCGCAAGCGACGCGCGTTGGGCCATGCCACCGGAGACCTGGCGGGGCTTCAGCGAACGTGCATGCTCGAGCCGTACAAGACGCAGGAGATCGGCGACTCGCGCGGCGCCGGCATCCTTCGCAGTTCCGCGCGGAAGACCGAGAGCGATATTGCTCTCGATGGTGCGCCACGGGAGCAGTCGCGGCTCCTGGAAGGCGATGGCGCAGCGTTGGTCGATGCCGACGAGGGGCGTTCCATCGATGAGGATGTTGCCGACATCCGGAGTATCAAGTCCGCTCACCTGGCGAAGAAGAGTGGACTTTCCGGACCCGGATGCTCCGATCAGCGCCACGATCTCGCCCGCCCGGATATCGAGATCGATGTTCGTCAGCACTCGCCGTACGGCCCCGCCGTGAGTGGATGCCTCGAAGCTGCGGCTGACACCGGTGAGCGTCACGGGCAGTGCCGGCACCGAATGTCGTGGCGGCGTAGCGGAAAGGGGCACTCTCGCACGTTAGGGGCTGTCGAGGAGGGTCGCGAATCCGCACGTAATGCGACGAAATCTGGGGCAGACCCCCGTCGGCGTCGAGGTGGTCGTCCTGGCGTCCCCTTCCCCCGGGCCCTCCTGAAATGCAGGAGTATTGCGGGATTCTGAGCAGCAGAAGCATGTTTTGCTCGACATCACGGGAATCTCCGGCGTTTTCGGACCCCCAGGGCGGGTCGTGGGGTGCGCCGTCGTGTACGTCCACCACCTCCGCATCCCTCCAAGTGTCGCTCGGCGATTTCGAGCGCGCGCGGGGTGAGGCGTCGACGGGAGGGTTCTCCTCGGA
>JAYVNU010000190.1:0-4325 GCA_043758345.1 Lacisediminihabitans sp. | reverse complement strand
TGTTGGCGCGTGCAGACACGGTCAGATGTTGAGAAAACGATCGCGCAATTTCTGGAACAGGCCCTGCTGGAAGTGCGTCAGCGTCGGAACAAGCGGCTTGCGGCTGGACGCGAACTGCTTGATGAGGTCCTGTTCCTTGCCGCTGAGCTTCGTCGGGGTCGCGACCTGGATACCGATCTTCAGGTCGCCGCGCCCACCGCCGCGAAGTCGGGTCACCCCGCGATCCTTGACGGTAACGACCTCGGCGCTCTGCGTGCCCGGCCTGATGTCGAACGATACCTCGCCGTCGAGTGTCTTCACGGTCGTCTTCGTTCCGAGGATCGCATCGGTCATCTGAACTTCGAGCGTCGCAAGCAGGTCATCGCCGTTGCGGCTGAAGACATCATGGTGTTTGACCTTGATCTCGAGGTACAGGTCTCCGGATGAACCCCCGGCCGGACCGACCTCGCCCTGGCTCGGAAGCTGGAGACGGAGGCCGGTGTCGACACCGGCCGGGATGTCGACGGGGATCGTGCGACGCGCACGAACGCGTCCCTGACCCTGGCAGGTGGGGCACGGATTCGGGATGACGGTGCCATATCCGCGGCACGTTCCACAGGGGCTCGACGTCATCACATTGCCGAGCAGGCTGCGTACGGTGCGCTGGATCTGGCCAGAACCGCGGCAGATGTCGCAGGTCACCGGTTGGGTTCCGGGAGCGCAGCACGATCCGTTGCAGGTTTCGCAGAGGATCGCCGTGTCGACCTCGATGTCACGCTTCGTGCCGAAGATGATCTCATCCAGCTCGACCTCTACGCGCACGAGTGCATCCTGCCCGCGCTCACGGCGGGATCGGGGACCACGCGTCTGCTGCCCGCCTCCGAAGAACGTCTCGAAGATATCTCCGAAGCCGCCGAAGTTGCCTCCACCGCCCCCGCCGACGCCAGCCTGTGGTCCGAGGTCGTACTGCTCCCGCTGCTGTGGATCGGAGAGCACGTCGTAGGCATGCGTCACAAGTTTGAAACGCTCGGAAGCATCCGCCCCGGGGTTCACATCGGGATGCAACTCCCGCGCGAGGCGCCGGTACGCCTTCTTGATCTCATCGGTCGTCGCCGCCCGGTCGACACCGAGTACGTCATAGTGGTCAGCCAATTACACATTTCCTTTAGGTTTTCGGCATGCGTCCTGCGACCGTTGGTCGAAAGCGACACCGATGATTCAGTCTTCGCCGAGGAGGCGCGAGAGGTAGCGGGCGACCGCGCGGACGGCGGCGATATTGTTCGAATAGTCCATGCGGGTCGGGCCGAGCACCCCGAGCCGCGACAGTTCGTTTCCGGATGACGAGTATCCGGTGGTCAGCACTGAGGTCTCGCCGAGTCCGAACGACGCGTTCTCTCTGCCGATGCTGATGGAGAAACCATTCTGCTCTGGCTCCATTTCGCCGAAGAGCCGCAGCAGGGTCACCTGCTCCTCGATCGCCTCGAGCACCGGGTAGATGCTTCCGGTGAAGTCTTCTTCGGTGCGCACGAGGTTCGCGGCCCCCGCCATGAGCAGCTTCTCCTGCCGATTCGCGAGCACCTGTTCGATGAGAGCCGCTGCCACCCGCTCGACCGCCTCCGTCTTCTCGACCGGAAACTCCTCTGGCAGGTGCGCGAGCTTTTCAGCAGCCGCAGCGAGCCCGAGGCCGCCGATGCTCGAGTTGAGCTTGGTGCGCAACTGCCCGAGAAACGCCTCGTCGACGTCTGTACTGATATCGATGAGGCGCTGTTCGACCCGACCGGTGTCGGTGATCAGCACCGTCATCATGCGATTGGCAGCTAGACGCACGAGCTCGATATGCCGAATGCGCGATCGATTGAGAGACGGATACTGCACGAGAGCGACCTGGTGCGTCAGCTGCGAGAGCAGTCGAACCGTGCGACTGAGCACCTCGTCGAGGTCGGCCGATGCTCCGAGGAACGTCTCGATCGCGGTGCGCTGTGCCGGGCTCAGCGGGCGAAGGTCAGCGAGCTGGTTGACGAAGACGCGATAGCCCTTGTCAGTCGGGATCCGACCGGACGACGTATGGGGCGCCACGATCAGATCCTCCTCTTCGAGAAGGGCCATGTCGTTGCGGATGGTGGCGGCAGAAACCCCGAAGGAGTGGCGATCGACGATCGACTTGGAACCGACAGGCTCGCGGGAGGCCACATAGTCCTGCACGATGACGCGGAGCACTTCGAGACTGCGCTCGGATACCACCTGTCACCACCTCTGCCTCTACACCGACCGTGTTTTTAGCACTCGCAACCACTGACTGCCAATTGTATCCCGCCCCGCTGGGTCACAGCCATTGCACGCCACCCGACATTGGCAGTACCTTGATGCACGTGCTTCCGCAATGCCCCCGCACGGGGCCGCGCGAACACGCTGCATATCTCTCCCGCTCCCAAGTCGGATCCGTTCACCGTGAAAGGCACCGCATATGACTGAACCAACTCCCGCCCCCGCCGCGCCCCAACCCGCCGCGCCCCTCACCGAGACCGAAGACCGTCAGTGGGCATCGTTCGCCCACCTCGGCGGGATCATCGGCATCCTCCCCTCCCTGATCATCTGGCTCGTGTTCAAGGACCGAGGACGTTTCACGAATGAGGAGGCCAAAGAGGCTCTGAATTTTCAGATCACCATCCTCTTCGTCTACATCGCCGGCTACATCCTGTCGCTCGTGATTGTCGGATTCCTCGTGGTGCTCGCCGCATCCGTCGTCTCCATCATCTTCTCGATCATGGGGTTCCTCGCTGCCAAGGAGGGAAAGGCCTACCGCTATCCCTTCGCGATCCGCATCATCAAGTAACTTCTCGACGCGAAGAAGCCCGGAGCCCCACGGCTCCGGGCTTCTTGCTTTAATGGACGCATGTCAGAAACCACGCCGAATCTCGTTCCCTCCGTCTCCCCGATGTCCGACTCGGACCAGAGGCTGTGGTCGACACTCGTGCACGTCGGCGACATCTTCTTTCATTTCGTTCCGGCATTGATCGGCTACCTCGTGCTGAAGGACCGGGGCGCCTTCGTGCGCTCGCAGACCCGCACCGCGCTCAACTTCCAGCTCACAGTGATCATCGGGTACGCCGTCGGGTCCGTCACGACGCTGATCTTCATCGGCTTCTTCGTGATCATGGCTGTCGCCGTGCTTAACGTCATCTTCAGCATCCTCGCGGCCGTTGCGGCGAACCGCGGCGAGTACTACGCGTATCCGATCGCGATCAAGTTCATCACCGCGTAGAGCTACTCCGCCAGGAGCCCGCGAACGACGAGATCGGCGAGCAGTCGCCCCTTCAGGGTGAGCCGGATGCTGCCGCCGAAAGCCGCACCGGCATCGATGAGTTCGTCGGCGATGAGGCCCGCGACGGCGGTGCGGCCGTTTGCCGTGAGCTCCGTCAGCGGGAGTCCCTCGCGGATGCGCGAGCGCAGCAGCACGCTCTCGATACGACGGGTCTCCCCGTCGAGGGTCTCGCGTCCCGCGGCCGGCGACAGCCCGGCGAGTATCCGCTCCGCGTAGGCGGCCGGGTGCTTGACATTCCACCAGCGGACGCCGCCGATGTGACTGTGGGCGCCCGGTCCGATGCCCCACCAATCATGACCCTGCCAGTACGCGAGATTATGGCGTGAGGCGAATCGGTCCCATTCGAGCGCCGCTGCTCCTTCGGCCCCTTTCGCCCAGTTGGAGACCTCGTACCAGCCGAATCCAGCGCTGACGAGCTGGGTATCCGCTGCTTCGTACATGTCGGCCTGCAGGTCGTCATCGGGGGCCGCGATCTCTCCGCGCCGGATCTGCCTCGCCAGTTTCGTGCCGTCTTCGACGATGAGCGCGTAGGCCGAGATGTGATCGGGATGCTGCCCGATCGCCAGGTCGAGGGATGCCCGCCAGTCGTCGAGCGACTCCCCCGGCGTTCCATAGATGAGGTCGAGGCTGACCTGCAGCCCGGCGTCGCGCGCCCATTCAACAACCAACGGGATCCGCGCCGGATCATGGGTGCGCTCCAGCGTCGCAAGCACGTGAGCCACGGCCGATTGCATGCCGAAGGAGACGCGGGTGAATCCTGCCGCGGCGAGGGAGCGGAGGTAGGCGGCATCCACCGAGTCCGGATTGGCCTCCGTCGTAACCTCCGCTCCCTCGGCGATGCCCCAGGTCGAGCGCACCGCCTCGAGCATCGCGATCAGGTCGGTCGCCGGCAGCATGGTCGGGGTTCCACCGCCGAAGAAGACGGTGGATGCCTCCCTCTCTGGCAGCCCGGCAGCCGCCAGCACCTGTCCGCCGAAGTAGACCTCCGCGCTCGCCTGTGACGCATAGTCGGACCGTCTCGCGC
>JAYVNU010000189.1:0-4328 GCA_043758345.1 Lacisediminihabitans sp. | reverse complement strand
GACCGGAGCGGGCAAAAAGGGCAGGGTCGCCAGCGCGAATCGCTGCGGCGCCCGCATCTTGTTCGCCAGAGCCTCGAATTCGCGGAGTTCCCGCCGCGAGTGCACGACGAAGAGGTCGGCCTGGGCGCGGTGCGCGACCGCTTTGCGCGTCGCCGGCACCGAGATGCCGGGCAGCCCGGTGACGATGACGGGGCGTCGAGCGACCGCACCGACGATCGCGCGCACGACCACCTTGACCAGCGGGCCGCGCACCGACAGGAGCACGACATCCGGCTGCTGCTTCGCCACCCGCACGGCGAGCGCCGCGAGGTCGATCACGGCCGGGCGCGCAATACTTCGCCCGGCCGTTGCGAGCGCCGCCGACAACTGGTCGGCACTTGGAAGCACGGGGCTTGCCAGCACGACGAGCCGACGGTCCCAGCCGGCGGGGGCGCGCGAAAGGAGCGCGGCTCCCCATTTGACGTAGGAGTCCGAATCGGCGACCGCGAGGAGCTTGACCGGGTCGTTCATGACGGACGCTGAGCTTTCACGCGAGCACCCGGCGAAGCTTGGCCAGCGGCGCGAGTTCGCCCGGGAAGACGCGCTTCACCCCGTCGCCCATGGCCTCTCCCACCACGCGGATGTCGCGAACGAGGTGCTCGAACTCCTGCGGCTCGAGCGACGAAGCGTGGTCGGAGCCCCACATCGCGCGATCGAGCGTGATGTGCCTTTCGACGGCGACCGCCCCGAGTGCGACCGCGGCGAGCGAGATCTGCTGCCCGCTCTCGTGCCCGGAATAGCCGATCGGGAAACCGCTAAAGCGTTCCGTGAGCGTGCTGATCATCCGGAGATTCGCCTCCTCCGGCGGCAGCGGATAGGTGGATGTCGCGTGCAGGATCACCAGCTTCGCCGGATCGAACACGTCGACGGCTGCATCGATCTGATCCATGGTCGACATTCCGGTGGAGAGGATGATCGGCTTAGCTGTCGCGGCGAGCGTGCGCAGCAGCCCGAGGTCGGTGACCGAGGCCGACGCTACCTTGTGGGCGCAGACGTTCAGGTTCTCGAGGAAGTCGACGGATGCCTCGTCCCACGGCGAGGCGAACCAGTCGAGTCCGCGCACCGTCGCGTAGTCGCCTATCTCCACATATTGCTCGCGGTCGAACTCGACGCGATAGCGGTAGTCGAGATAGGTCATCCGCCCCCACGGCGTCTCCCGCGGGGTGTTCTTCATATGTTCGGGCGTCGACACCGACGGCGTGCGCTTCTGGAACTTGACCGCCTGCGCCCCGGCCTCCGCCGCAACGTCGATGAGCTGCATCGCCAGATCGACGTCACCATTGTGGTTCAGCCCGATCTCCGCGATCACGTAGACCGGCCGGCCCGCACCTATCTCCTTGCCGCCGATTGATACGACCATGATTCCTCCCACTTTTCGGTGTCGATGCCCTCGTCGACGCGGCTGTCCAACCGACCGTCGATGCTGGGTGCGATGGCATTGGCGAACTCGAGATCGACCTCTGTGTCGATTTCGAGGGCGGTGCGGTCGTCGACGAGTACGAGGCCGATGGAGCCGAAGAACCGGTGTCCGGCGGCGCGGAACCCTGCGGCCCGAAGAACGTAGAACGCGCCGGTCTCGCGAAACTGCGGTTCGCAGTCTTGGCGGCGCTGGCGGATGCGGGGGTCGTGGTTGACGCCGCCGGCATCCGCAGTCCAGAGGAAGGTGTGCGACTCGACCGCCGAGAAGACGACGTCGTGAACGCCGACGATCACCCGGGCGATCGCGATTTCGAGCGCGGCGACATCGATGAAGGGTGACGTCGCCTGGAGGAAGACGAGCACGTCGACCGGTTCGACGAGCGCATCGAGTGCGTGAAGAAGTGCGGATTCGGAGGTCGCCGTGTCGTTCGCCAAGCCAGCCGGCCGTTCGACGATCTCCGCGCCGGCGGATGTCGCCGCCAAAGCGATCGCCGCATCATCCGTGCTGACGATCACCCGGTCTATCGCGATGCTCGACCTGGCGGCGATGATGGCTCGAGCCACCAGGGACACGCCTCCGACCTGGCGGAGGTTCTTGGCCCTGACACCCTTCGAGCCGCTCCGAGCCGGGATGACGGCGACGACGCTCATGCAACCTGCCTTCCCGAGGTCGATCCAGAAGTCGTTCCGCGTTTCGTTTCCCTGAGGTTAGGAAAGCGGATGGGCCGCCCGCTGGCCGCCGGGTTAACAGGTGGTGGCCACCGTGGGGCGAGTGGGAGCGTCATCCGAGGCGAACTGCTCCGATAGCGTCTCACCATGGAACTTCGAACGACGCTCGAGAACATGCCAGCCTCGGTCCGCACCCGGAAAGCCTGGACGGCGCTCGCGCTGGGGGTCGCCGCGCAGACCGCCGGAACGGTCTTCGTCTCGACGCCTGCCTTCCTCATCCTCCTCCTGCACACCCAGCGCGGGATGTCGCTCGCCCATGCCGGGCTGCTCGCCGCCATCCCGACCATGGGAATGGTGCTCACCCTCATCCTGTGGGGTGCGCTGGCCGACCGCGTCGGCGAGAAATGGGTCATCGCCATCGGGCTCGTCGGCGTCGCGATCGCCGCGGCCGGCGCGATCACCGCCCATGGTTACGTCGAGCTCAGCGCGTTCCTGCTGCTCGGCGGGGCGGCATCCGCGAGTTCCAACTCAGCGAGCGGCAAGGTCGTCGTCGGGTGGTTTCCGAAGGAGCATCGCGGGCTCGCCATGGGAATCCGGCAGATGTGCCAGCCGCTCGGTGTGACCATCGCGGCCCTGACCGTTCCGGCGATCGCGGCCGGCAGCGGCCTCTCTGCTGCATTCGTCCTCCCGCTGATAATGACCGCTCTGCTCGCGATTTTGACGGCCCTGTTCCTCGCGAACCCGCCGCGGAGCGCGAAAGCGGTCGGATTTCCGCCGGCCGCCAATCCCTATCGGACGAGCGGATTCCTCTGGCGCATCCACCTCGTGTCGATCCTGCTGGTGGTGCCGCAGTTCACGCTCTCGGTGTTCGGGCTGGTCTGGCTGATCACGCAGTTGCACGTGCCGACGTTGGCGGCCGGCGTGCTCGTCGGAGTGGCCCAGTTCGTCGGAGCACTCGGACGGGTCGCGGCCGGGGTGCTCAGCGATCGGGTCGCGAGCCGGATGCGCCCCCTCCGCTGGGTCGCGATCTCCGCTGTCGTCGTGATGGTCGGCCTCGGGGTGACGGCCGCCGCCGAGTGGCAGGTCGGCGCGATCGTGCTGGTGATCGCCATGACCGTCACCGTCGCCGACAACGGTCTCGCCTTCACCTCCGTCGCCGAGATGGCCGGGCCGTCCTGGTCGGGAAGGGCGCTCGGAGCCCAGAACACCGGCCAGTTCATCGCGGCGTCCGTCGTCGGCCCACTCATCGGCGGCCTGATCGGTCTCGTCGGCTATCCGATCGCATTTTTCCTGGTCGCCGTCGTTCCGGCAATCGCCGTGCCGATCATCCCGAAGCAAAGCGCAGAGTTCGAGCGGCTCTGACCTGCTGTCCCGTGGCGGCTACAATCGAAGCGCACTCGGCGGGAGTGGTGAAATTGGTATACACGCAGGTTTTAGGTACCTGTGCCGCAAGGCGTGAGGGTTCAAGTCCCTTCTTCCGCACCGACGTACAGGCCTCGGCGATCACTGAGTGCCGTCATGTGGCATATTCGGCTGCTCAGCGTTCGAAAACGCCGCAACGCGCGATAACGCCCAACCGACAGCGCCCATAGATTTGTATACGGTTCACAGACATGTACTTCAGAGACCCTGTTCGCGGAGCAGCCCGGCAATGCGCTCACGGAACGGAAAGAATCCCCGAGCAGCATACGGCCAGGCGAGGGTGTCCCAGCGCCGCTGGATCGTCGTGATAGTCACCGACTCGGAGGAGAGCGCGGCCCCGAGCGTCAGCATCCGTTCCTGCACCGGGCCGACGGGGAAATAGGGCACGACGACCGTATCCAGACGTTCGGATGCCGCCCATTCGAGCACCGTCGAGGGAAGGGTATCCGGCAGCACTCGCCCGGGTCTCCCGAGTACGCGGGACGCCCGCTCGACGCCGTCCTCGAGGGCAGCCGCCGTGAAATCCCGGACGGCATCCGAGGCGCCAAGCGGCGAACGTGCATCGGGATCGGCGAAGCCAGCGACAGCGACGAGGCCGCTGTTCGAGTCGAGCCAGAGATGCTCGTCGCGGAGGCTCGACGCGTCCAGATCCTCCTCGTGCAGGAGCAACCCCACCCGGACGGCTGCAGGGGTGTGGTCTGCTCGAGCAATCAATTCCGGCGACGGCAGAGGATCTTCGACGAGCGCGCGGGCCGACGTCGCGAGGCCCGTCGGCGAAA
>JAYVNU010000188.1:0-4342 GCA_043758345.1 Lacisediminihabitans sp. | reverse complement strand
CAACAACTTCACCTTCGTCCTCGCACAGCAGGATTTCTGGATCGCCCTCCGCAACACCTTCGGCATCTTCCTGCTCTCCTCCGTTCCGCAGATCGCGTTCGCGCTCCTCATCGCCGCGGTGCTCGACAACAACCTTCGCGGACGCACGTTCTGGCGCATGAGCGTGCTGCTCCCCTACATCGTGATGCCGGTCGCCGTCGCCCTCATCTTCGGTCAACTCTTCGCCGACCGTTACGGTCTGATCAACAACCTGCTCGGCCACATCGGCATCCCGGCGATCGGGTGGCACACCAACACCTTCGCCTCCCAGGCCGCGATCGCGACGATGGTCAATTTCCGCTGGACCGGGTACAACGCCCTCATCCTCCTGGCAGGAATGCAGGCGATCCCGCGCGACCTGTACGAGTCGGCGGCGATCGACGGCGCCGGAGTCATCCGCCGCTTCTTCTCCATCACCATCCCGCAACTGCGCCCGACCCTGATCTTCGTGATCATCACGGCGACGATCGGCGGCCTCCAGATCTTCGACGAACCCCGCCTCTTCGACCAGACGGGAACCGGTGGCGCGAACCACCAGTGGCTCACGCTGACTCTCTACCTGTACAACCTCGGCTGGGGGCAGCTCGACTTCGGCCGGGCGTCGGCTGTCGCCTGGCTGCTCTTTATCGTCATCATCATCATCGGTCTCATCAATTTCACGATCACCCGGCTGATAGCCGGAAGCGACAGCAGGAAAGAGGCACTCCGATGACCGCGACGGTCGAACGCGCCGCCCTGGGCACCACGCTCCGGAGCGAGAAACCGACGGGTGCCTCGCGCTTTCAGCGGCGACGGAGGCGCGCCATCGTCGCCCAGCGGCCGGGCTCGCTCGTCTATGCGTTCCTCGCGGTGATCCTCGTCGCATCCCTCCTTCCCCTGTACTGGTCGTTCGTCATCGGAAGTGGTGACGCGAGCACGATCACCGACCAGAACCTGTCCTGGATCCCCGGTGGCAACTTCATCGCCAACATGCTGAAGGTCGTCAACGACCCGGCCGTCAATTTCTGGAAGGCACTCGGTAACAGCATCATCGTCTCGACGGTGGTCTCCTTCTCCGTCGTCCTCTTCTCGACGCTCGCCGGCTACGCCTTCGCCAAGCTGCGCTTCCGCGGAAGCAGGGGCCTGCTCGTGTTCGTCATTGCGACGACCGCCGTTCCGACCCAGCTCGCCGTCGTCCCGCTGTTCATCGCTATGTCGGATCTCGGTTGGACCGGCACGATCGGCGCGGTGATCGTTCCGGGACTCGTCACGGCGTTCGGAGTGTTCTGGATGACCCAGTACATCTCGACCGCACTCCCGGACGAGCTCATCGAGGCGGCGAGGATGGATGGCGCGAGCATGATCCGAACCTTCTGGAGCATCGTGCTGCCGGCGGCGCGCCCGGCGACCGCCATGCTCGGACTCTTCACCTTCATCATGACCTGGACGAACTTCTTCTGGCCGTTCATCGTGCTCGACCAGAGCAACCCGACCCTTCCGGTCGCGCTTTCATTACTGCAGGCCAGTCACTTCGTCGACTACTCGATCGTGCTCGCCGGCGTGCTCCTCGCGACCGTTCCGCTCTTCATCCTCTTCGTCGCCGCGGGAAAACAACTCGTAGCGGGCATCATGCAGGGTGCGGTGAAGGGCTGATGGGCACGGAGTTCCCCCCCGGTTTCCTTTGGGGGTCGGCCACTGCTGCGGCCCAAATCGAGGGCGCGGCTCACGAGGACGGCAAGCTCGACTCGATCTGGGATGCCTTCGCCCGCGTGCCGGGGGCCATCGCCGGCGGCGAAACCCCCGAGGTCGCCGTCGACCACTATCACCGGATGCCGGCCGACGTCGCGCTCATGAAGCAGCTCGGCCTCGGCTCCTACCGCTTCTCGACCAGCTGGGCGCGGGTCAAGCCCGGAGATGGGAACGTCAACCGCAGCGGACTCCAGTTCTACAGCCGACTCGTCGACGAACTGCTCGAGGCGGGCATCCTCCCCTGGCTGACGCTCTACCACTGGGACCTCCCGCAGGCTCTGCAGGAGAAGGGCGGCTGGGCGAATCGCGACACGGCATACCGCTTCCGCGACTACGCGACAACCGTCCACGACGTGCTCGGCGATCGCGTCAGCCACTGGACGACCTTCAACGAACCGCTCTGTTCGTCGCTCATCGGCTATGCCGCCGGTGAACATGCCCCCGGTCTGAGCGACCCGCACGCCGCCCTCGCTGCCGTTCACCACCAGCACCTCGCCCACGGTCTCGCCGTCTCGGCGCTACGCGACCTCGGGGCCGAAAAGGTCGGCATAACGCTCAACCTCACGACCGCCGTTCCGAACGACCCGACAGACCCGGTCGACCGTGACGCCGCCCGGCGCATCGATGCGCTCTGGAACCGCATGTTCCTCGAGCCGATCCTGCTCTCGAAATACCCGGACGACCTGCTTCGGGATGTCGCGAGGCTCGGGCTCGACTCGTCCGTCAGGCCTGGCGACCTCGAGCTCATCGGGCAGCCCATCGATTTCCTCGGCGTCAACCACTACCACGATGACAATGTGAGCGGACATCCGCTGCCCGCCGGCACCCCGCCGGGCCTCACTCCGACGACGCGTCCGACGGCATCCCCCTTCGTCGGCTCTGAGCATGTGACCTTCCCGTCGCGATACCTCCCGCGAACGGCGATGGGGTGGGAGGTCAACCCCGGTGGCCTCCGCTCCCTGCTCGTGCGTCTCGGCAACGACTACCCGACGATGCCGCCGCTCTACGTCACCGAGAACGGCGCGGCATACGAGGGCGACGTAGTCGGCGACGACGGCCAGGTGCACGACGCCGAACGCACGGCGTACATCCGTCATCACATCGAAGCTGTCTCGGACGCGATCGCCGACGGTGCTGACGTTCGCGGCTACTTCGTCTGGTCGCTCCTCGACAATTTCGAGTGGGCGTGGGGCTTCGGCAAGCGCTTCGGCATCGTGCATGTCGACTATGAGACCCAGGTGAGAACGGTCAAAGACAGCGGGCTCGCCTACTCCCGCATCATCCGCGGAGTGCTGGCACCGTCATCGTAAACTGGCCAGAACGACGACCCGGAGGAGGGCAGCGTGGATGATCGTGCTCCGCTCGCGGTTCCGACGCTCGAGATGGTCGCCGCCCTCGCCGGCGTGTCCCGGTCGACGGTCTCGCGGGTGGTCAACGACTCTCCGCAGGTGACGACGGACGCGATCGAAGCGGTCACCCGAGCGATCGCCGAACTGAACTACGTGCCCAACCGCGCGGCCAGAACACTCGCCAGCCGCAAGACCGAGGCCATCGCCCTGGTCATCCCGGAGAACACCGCCAAATTCTTCGCTGACCCCTTCTTCGCCTCCGTCATCCAGGGCATCGCGATGCACCTGTCCACCACTGACTACACGCTCAGCATGCTCATCGCCTCAGAGGCCGACTCCGAGAAAACCCGACGCTATCTGCAGGGTGGCAACGTCGACGGGGCGCTCATCCTGTCTCACCACAGCGACGATCGCTCGTACAAGTCGCTGGCGTCATCCATTCCCGTCGTCTTCGGCGGACGCCCGATGAGCAACGAAGGCTCGGACAACTACGTGGTGGATGTCGACAACATCGAGTCGGCGCGCGTCGCCACCCAGTACCTCATCGATCACGGCCGAACCCGTATCGCCACGATCGCCGGCCGCCAGGACATGGCGGCGGGACTCGACCGGCTCGAGGGCTGGCGGAGGGCGCTCGCCGGCTCGTCGCTTTCCGCCGACCTCGACGAGGTCGGCGACTTCACCCCGCACGGCGGAGCCTCCGCGATGGAGAAGCTGATCGCCCGTGGGCAGCCCTTCGACGCGGTCTTCATCGCGAGCGACCAGATGGCGTCCGGTGCGCTCGGCGTGCTGCGAGCGCACGGCCTCTCGGTGCCCGGCGACGTCGCGATCGTCGGCTTCGACAACGACTACTTCTCGACGACATCCAGTCCGCCGCTGACCACTGTCGACCAGCCGTCCGTCGAGCTCGGGACGCAGATGGCCGAGGTGCTCGTGCGTCTGATCGGCGGCAGTCCGGTCGATAAGCTGACCATCATGCCGACGAGACTGATCGAACGCGAGAGCGTGTAGCTCTCTTTCTTACGGCGTTGCGAACCGCAGCACGGCCACCGCGATCGCGAGCAGCAGCAGCAGCAGGATCACGTTGACGGGCAGCGACGTCGTGTCTTTCAAACGCACGTCGATCACTGTGGCCACCACCTGCACGACGGCGAGGCAGAGGGCGGCGACAGCGGTGAGCACCGGCGCGATTCCGTTGGCGAGGGGGAGGATGACGCCGAGCGCGC
>JAYVNU010000187.1:0-4347 GCA_043758345.1 Lacisediminihabitans sp. | reverse complement strand
AGGTAAGGGTGAAACGGTGGTGTAAGAGACCACCAGCGGCCCGCGTGATCGGGTCGGCTGGGTAAACCTCGCCCGGAGCAAGGTCGAACAGGAAACGTTACGGGTGGCTCGTCCAGTTTCCGGGTAGACCGCTAGAGGTGTGCGGCAACGCACATCGTAGATAGATGGCCGTCGATGGTGTTTCCTTCGCGAGAAGTGGCACCGGGACAGAACCCGGCGTAGCAGCCGGCCCATTCGCCCGCTCGCGGCGGTCAAGTCTGGTCCCGGTGGTCTCGCCCGTCGAGATGCCAAAATCAGCCGTGTGGGTGGGAGATCGTCTTCCAGCACGGAATGCCGTACTTGATTCCACCGCCCCGGGTCGATCCGGGGAGAACTCCGCGCCGCCGCGGGGAAGTGAGACTCGATGCGGCCGCGAGAGCGGCCGGAATCGCAACACTTCTGGAGCAACCGCCCCGATCTGACGCTGGAGCTACTCGGGCGAAAAGCGGTAACCCATCCCGGCCTCCGTCAGCAGAAACCGCGGTCGAGACGGCTCCGGTTCGAGCTTCTTGCGCAACTGTGCAAGGTAGAGGCGGAGGTATCCATCCTCTTTCTCGTATCCCGGACCCCAGACCGACGTCAGAAGAAAGGTCTTCGTGACCAACCGCCTCGGGTTACGCACGAGCACCTCGAGGATCCGCCACTCCGTCGGGGTCAGTTTGACGACAGCCCCGGCCTTCGTGACCGTATGCGCGGAGAGGTCGACCGACACGTCGGCGAACACGGTCACCGGCTCATCCGGTTCCGCTGCGGTTCGGCGACTGAGCGCCCGGATACGCGCCAGCAGCTCGTCGATCGCGAACGGCTTGGTGACGTAGTCATCGGCGCCGGCATCCAGGGCATCGACCTTGTCGGCCGAGTCACTGCGTCCGCTCACGACGAGGATCGGCACATCCGTCCATCCGCGCAGACCTTCGATGACCTGGATGCCACTGAAACCCGGCAACCCGAGGTCGAGAACGACGAGTTCTGGTTTGACCTTTGCGGCGACATCCAGAGCTTCCGGCCCGGACCGCGCGAGATGTACCTCGTAGCCGCGTGCCGCGAGATTGATCCGAAGCGCCTTGAGGATCTGGGCATCGTCATCGACGACGAGCACGCGCATCAGCCAGCCTCCAGAGGAATGGCGGTCTCCGGTTGAGCCAACAGCAGGTCCGGAGGTGGAGTGGCAGCGAGCGACGGAAGAGACATGACCATCGTCAGACCGCCGCCAGGGGTGTCTTCGGCCTCCAGACTTCCGCCCATCGCCTCCATGAAACCGTTCGACAGCGCGAGCCCGAGCCCGACACCCGTCGTGTTGTCCGTGTCACCGAGTCGCTGGAACGGCTGGAATGCCTCCGCGAGTTTCGCGAGCGGAATTCCCGGGCCGCGATCGATCACCCGCAGCTCCACTCGGTTGCCGAAGCTGCTTCCAGTGACGATGGGAGGCGTTCCCTCGGGGGAATAGCGGAGTGCATTGGTCACAAGATTCACGATCACGCGCTGCACGAGCACGGGGTCGCAGATCGCCGAGGGCAGGTCGGGCGCCACATCGACCCGCACACGTCCGGTCGGCAACTCGAGTTCATCGAGAGCGAGGGGAACGATCTCGTCCAGCCCGACGCTCGACAGCGAGATCGGCAGCACACCGGCCTGCAGGCGACTTGCATCGAGCAGATCGGCGACGAGATCGGCGAGGCGGCGGAGCGAGACCTCCGCCGTTTCGAGCAGTTCGTCACGATCGTGCTGGCTCCACGCGACATCCGTGCTCCGAAGACTCGACACCGCCGCCGTGGCGGACGACAGCGGTGTCCGCAGATCGTGACCGACCGCGGCAAGAAGGGCCGTTCTCAGACGATTCGCCTCCTCGAGCGGCCGGATGACCTCCGTCTGGCTGCGAAGGTCACGCTGCTCAAGCGCCGCAGCGATCTGCGAGACGAAGGCATCGAGGATGCGGCGGTCGGATGCCTGCAGATCGCGTCCGGTGAGCACAACCGATCCGTCTTCTCCGAACTCCACCACCGTCCGCTCAGCCGGATTGCCGCTCACGACCGCACCCGACTCGTAGAGCGGCGCCCCGCGAGAGATCACGGTCACGCTCGCCATACCGAAGATCTCGCGAAGCCGGTTGGTGAGCGCCTCTACGGCGTTCTCTCCGCGGATGATACTGCCCGCGACGGTCGCGAGGGTCTCCGCTTCTGCGGCGGAACGTTTCGCAGCTCGACTCCGGCTCGCCGCCTGGTCGACGACGACACTGACGAGCGTCGCGACAGCCAGGAAGATCAGCAGTGAGATGGAGTGGGCCGGATTTGCGATCCTCAGTTCATACAGGGGCGCGACGAAGAAGTAGTCGACGATGAAACCCGTGATGAGCGCGGCGCTGATAGCGGGCCAGATCCCGCCGATCAGTGCGACGATGACGACGAATAGTTGGAACGCGAGAACGTCGGCGACGAGGGAATCGGGGGTACGGATGGTGCTGAGCAGCCAGGTCAGCAGCGGAAGCCCGACGAGTGCGGTACCGAATCCCGACAGCACCCGTCGCAGCGGAAGGGACCGCGTGGCGTGCGGAAGCTGCATCCGTCCCGCCGACTCGTGGGTGACGATGTGCACATCGATGTCCCCGGATGCCCGAATCACCGTCTGCCCGATGCCCTGGCCGGTGAGGAAGGTGGTGAGGCGACTGCGCCGGCTGACGCCGATGACGAGCTGCGTCGCGTTCACCCCACGAGCGAAGTCGACCAGCGCGGTCGGCGTGCTGTCGCCGAGCACCTGGTGATAGCTGCCACCGAGGCTCTCGACGAGCGTGCGCTGGACGACCAGAGCGCCCGGGTTGGACTCAGCGAGCCCGTCGGGGCTCGCGATGTGCACCGCGAGAAGCTGACCTCCGCTCGAGCGAGCGGCAATCCGTGCCCCTCGACGAATGAGGGTCTCACCCTCCGGCCCCCCGGGTATCGCGACGACGACGCGCTCGCGAGCCTCCCACTTGCCGCGGATCCCGTGTTCGTTGCGGTAGGCCTGAAGCGCCACATCCACTTCGTCTGCGAGCCACAGGAGTGCGAGCTCGCGAAGCGCGGTCAGGTTGCCGAGCCGGAAGTAGTTGGACAGTGCAGCATCGATAGTGCCGGCCGGATAGATGTGACCACCGGAGAGGCGGGTGCGGAGCGCCTCGGGTGCGAGGTCGACGACCTCGATCTGGTCGGCACTCCGCAATATGGAATCAGGAATGGTTTCCCGCTGCAGTACGCCGGTGATCGACTGCACGACGTCGTTCAACGACTCGATGTGCTGGATGTTGACGGTCGAGATCACATTGATCCCGACATCCAGCAACTGCTGCACATCTTGCCAGCGTTTCGTATTCGTCGAGCCCGGGGCGTTCGTGTGGGCGAGTTCGTCGACCAGCGCCCATTCGGGGTGACGCTCGATCAGCCCGGCGAGATCCAACTCATCGAGTTCGACCGAACGATGGGCGACGTGCATGCGCGGGAAGACGTCGAGACCCTCGACCAGGCGGGCCGTGCCCTCACGACCGTGGGTTTCGACGAGCCCGATGACGACATCGTGGCCGGCCTCCTGAAGACGCCGACCCTCCTCGAGCATGGAGAAGGTCTTCCCGACGCCCGGGGCGGCCCCGAGGTAGACCTGCAGGAATCCCCGGGTCATCGGCGGATCGGCACAGCGTCAGTCGCCGCTCGGGTCGAGCTTGGAGAGTGCGATATTGAGGAGGAGCACGTTGACCGTCGGTTCTCCGAAGTACCCGAGCTGCCGACCGGTGACCGCCGTTTCGACGAGGGCACTGACATCCGACTCCTTGATTCCGCGGGTCGCAGCGACACGGGTTACCTGCAGTCGAGCGTACTCCGGGCTGATCTGGGGATCGAGACCGGACGCGCTGGCCGTCAGGGCATCCGCGGGGATTTTCGAGGGATCGACGCCGTCGCTCTTCGCGATCGCCGCCGTGCGATCCTTGATCGCCTTGACGAGGGTGTCGCTCTCCGTGCCGAGGTTGCTCCCGCTCGACGCTCCGCCGTCGTAGCCGGTTCCGGCGGCGGAGGGCCGCGACTGGAACCACTGGGGAAGGGCGTTGCCCTTCTTGTCGGTGAAGCCCTGGCCGATGAGGCTCGAGCCGACTGTCTTACCTCCGACGCTGACCAGCGAACCGTTGGCCTGCGATGGTGCGAGCAGGCCGATTCCGGTCACGACGGCCGGGTAGCCGATGCCGAGCACGATCGTGAAGACGATCATGGCGCGGAGTGCGACCCAGTATTGCCTGGTGGTGCCGCGTACTGAACTCATTATTTTTTCCAGTCCTTCAGTGTTACGAGC
>JAYVNU010000186.1:0-4353 GCA_043758345.1 Lacisediminihabitans sp. | reverse complement strand
TCACGAAGGTGACAGTAGAGCTTAGCGTCTAACAAAGACCCGCGCCACCGCGGTAGACAGCCCCTGGATGCGTCTCCGGGAGGCGGGCCGCGCCCCGGCCGAACAGGCGTTCGCGTAAAGTTCCGGGCTCGTAACGCTCACGGTACAGGCCGCGCTTCTGCAGCTGCGGCACCACGAATTCCACGAAGTCCTCGACGGATCCGGGGGTCAGGAACTGGCGGAGGTTGAAGCCGTCGATTCCGGTGTCGCGCACCCAGCCCTCGACGGCATCCGCGATCTCTTCTCCGGTGCCGACGGCGAAGAACGGGCCGCGGTCGAATCGGGTCACCTCGCGAAGCGCGTCGCCGACGGTCTCGCCCGGCGCGTATCGCCGCGACGTCTCCGAGGAATGAGAGGCGGAGGGGAGGATGTCGGCGATCCGAGTCTCCGGCGGATGTGCGGCCAGGTCGATGCCGCTGCCTCCCCCGGCATGGGCGAGGTAGCCCTCTGCGCTCGCCATTCGCTCGAACTCCTCCGCCTTGCGATTGGCATCCTCGCGGGTTCGACCGGCGATGATCACGGCGCTTCCGAGGGTGCGGATCGATCCACGGGGCCGGCCGAATTCCCCGCCGCGGCGGTGGATGTCGTCGATCGTCGATCGGAAATCCTCGAGCGATGACCCACCGACGAACACCGCCTCAGCGTGTTTCGCAGCGAACGCTCGACCTGTCGCGGAGCTGCCGGCCTGGTAGATGACGGGGGTGCGCTGGGGTGACGGCTCGGAGAGATGCGGCCCGGTGACGCGGAAGTAGGCGCCGTCGTGATCGATCCGACGCACCTTCGACGGGTCGGTGTAGGTGCCGCCTACGCGATCCCGCACGATGGCGTCGTCATCCCACGATCCCTCCCACAGCTTGTAGAGCACCTCCAGGTATTCGTGCGCCCGGTCGTAGCGCTCGGCGTGCGAGAGCTCGTCGGCAAGGCCGAAGTTGCGCGCCGCGTTCGGAAGGTAGGAGGTGACCACGTTCCAGCCGAACCGGCCGTTCGTGAGGTGGTCGAGGGTGCTCGCCCGCCTGGCGAAGGCGAAGGGCGGTTCATAGGTGGTGGAAAAGGTTGCGACGAATCCGAGATGCTCGGTGACCGCTGCCATGGCCGGGATCAGCAGAAGAGGGTCGTTGTTCGGGATCTGCACCGCTTCGCGCAGAGCGGTCTCCGGTCCGCCACGATAACCGTCGTACGCGCCGAGGACATCCGCGAGGAAGACGGCGTCGAAGAGCCCCTCCTCGAGCAGCTTCGCGTGGTCCGTCCAGAATCCGAGCTCCGTATAGCGGTGCCGGGTATTCTGCGGATGTCGCCAGAGGCCGTGCGAGATGTGGCCGACCGTGTTCATCTCGAACAGGTTGAAGGAGAGGGTCATGCTTTTCTCCCCTCGATCACATTGCGCAGCGCGGGCTCCAGTTCGGGGAATTCGAAGTGGTAGTCCGCCGTGAGCAGGCGCTCCGGCACCACCCAGCGACTCTTCAGCACCAGCTCGGTCTCGGTGCGGATGACCGCAGACCCGATCTCGAGCATCCAGCGCGGGGACGGAAGGCCGACCGGCATCCGCACTATCCGGCGCAGCATCGCCATGAGCGTTCGGCTGTCGGACACTCCTGGCGCCGCAGCATTGATCGACCCGTCGAGCTCTTCATGGGTGCGGAGGAAGCGGACGATGGCGAGCACGTCAGCGATGTGGATCCAGCTGAAGCGTTGTCCTCCCGAACGCGCGCGGAACACGGGGAACGTCCCGGCGGCGCGGCGGGAGGCAGTCGAGAACCAGCGACCGTCGAGAAGCCGCCCGACGGCGGTCGAGTCGCCCCAGGCGACATCGGCCCCGCGGCGTCCGATCGTCGAGACCTCCGCACCCTCCGCGCGGAAGACCGAGACGAGGCAGGCGCCGACTCGGTCGCCCACCCCGTCTTCCAGGGAGGCGGCACTAGGAGAGCAACGCACTACGGAGGGTGTCGAGGCCGACACCGCCGATGTCGAGGGCCCGCTTGTGGAACGCCTTGATGTCGAAGTCGGCACCCTCGCGCCTCGCGGTCTCGTCGCGCAGCTGCTCCCAGATGCGCTGGCCGACCTTGTAGGCGGGAGCCTGGCCCGGCCAGCCGAGGTAGCGATTGACCTCGAACCGCACGAAGCCCTCGTTCATGTTCACGTTGCGTCCGAGGAATCCGAAGGCGTACTCCCCCGTCCAGGTACCTGAGCCGTCCGGAAGCTGCTTCTCGAGGTGCACCCCGATGTCGAGCACGACGCGGGCGGCACGCATCCGCTGTCCGTCGAGCATGCCGAGTCGATCGGCCGGGTCGTCGAGATAGCCGAGGGTCTCCATGAGCCGCTCGGCATAGAGCGCCCAGCCCTCGCCGTGACCGGAAACGAAATTGTTGCGACGCCAGGTATTGAGGAGTGCACGGTTGTAGACGGCCTGGCCGAGCTGCAGGTGGTGACCCGGAACACCCTCGTGATAGACCGTCGTCAGTTCACGCCAGGTATCGAACTCGGTGACCCCCTCGGGCACACTCCACCACATCTGGCCGGGGCGGGAGAAGTCCTCGCTCGGGGAGGTGTAGTAGATGCCACCCTCCTGCGTCGGCGCGATCATGCACTCAACGTGGCGGATCGCCTCCGGGATGTCGAAGTTGTCGACGGACAACTCCGTGACGGCGCGATCACTGGTCTGCTGCATCCACCGTTTCAGAGCATCCGTCCCGTGCAGCTTGTGCTTTCCCTCCGCGTCGAGGAAGGCGATGGCCTCCGCGACCGATGCTCCGGGCCTGATCTCCCTGGCGATCGCCTCCTGCTCCGCCGTCATGCGGGCGAGTTCCTCGATGCCCCACTCGTAGGTCTCGTCGAGGTCGACCGTCGCGCCGATGAATCCGCGGGAGGCGAGTGCGTAGATCTCGCGGCCGACGGCATCCCTTTCGGGCGCGTGAGGCGCCAACTCCTCGGCGAGGAACTCCCGGAGAACGCCGTAGGCAGCAGCGGACTCTGCGGCACCGGCTCTCAGCTCCGCTTTCAGGCTGTCGGGGAGGTCGGCGTTCGCGCCCTCGGCGAGCTGGAAGAAGAAGCCGGTGTCGGCGACGAGCTTGTCGGCCTGTGCGATGACTTCTCGCACCTGGCGGATCGCCGGAACCGTCCCGGAGGCGATACCGGTCTTGAGTGTTTCGATGTAGCCGTCCATCGCCGCCGGGAGGTTGTGCAGGCGCTTTGCGACGTTGTTCCAATCCTCTTCGGAAGACCGTGGCACGAGGTCGAAGATGTCCCGAAGGCCCTGCGGCACCGAGGCGATGACATTGAGGTCGCGCTTCTCGAACCCGGCATCGTGGCGGTCGATCTCGAGCTGGAGCGTGCGGGCGAGGTCGAGCTTCGTGACGACATCGACATCGTCGGCGGCGGTCGTGTCCTCGATCTTCGCGAGCGCGTCCTTCGCTGCGACATACGCTCGTTCTCTACCGGCCGGAGAGTAGTCGCTGAATTCGCCCTCCCGCCCGGGGCGACCGAGGTACACCCGTAACTCGGGAGAAAGGTCGAGTTCGGTGTCGACCCACGCCTCGGCGACGGCGTCGACGGCTGTGGCGGAACGGACGGGAACGGAACGAGCAGCTTCGGTCATGCTCCGAGCCTAGATCGAATGGCGCGCCACAGTGGAAGCGGAGCCGCTCGTCTACTCCTTGTCGAGGTCGGTATTCAGCAGTTCGGCAAGGCTGTCGAGCGCCTCGTCGGCCCCGTCTCCGTCTGCGGCGATCACAACGTTCTCGCCGTGACCGATGCCGAGCGAGAGCACCCCGAGAATACTCGCGGCGTTGACGGTCTTTCCGGCGGCGTTCGTCAGCGTGACCGGGAGCCCGGCCTTGGCGGCTGCCTGACTGAACAGCGAGGCCGGGCGGGCGTGTAGTCCGACACTCGAGGCGACGGTGATGGTGCGTTCTGACATGTGATGCTCCTTGTCGATTGCTATGGCTCGATGGTTACTTTGATCCCCTCGCCGCGCGCGACGATCTCGATCGCTTCGAGAATGTGGTCGAGGGAGAGACGGTGGGTGATGAGGTCGGTGACCGGCACACGGCCGGAGGCGATCAACTCGAGGGCCTGCCGATTGTGGGCGGGGCTCGAACCGTTGACGCCGACGATCACGAGTTCGCGGTAATGCATGAGATTCGAGTCGATCGTGATGTTCGGGGCGTCTTTCGCAAGCCCTCCGAAGAGGCTGAGGCGGCCCCGGCGGGCGAGCATCCGGATCCCCTGCTCCTGCGCTGTCGCCGATGCAGCGGCGGTGATGACGACATCCGCTCCACGTCCGCCGGTCGCGTCGAGCACAGCCTGCACCGGATCGCC
>JAYVNU010000185.1:0-13260 GCA_043758345.1 Lacisediminihabitans sp. | reverse complement strand
CGAAGCTTTCGAATATGAGGTTCACGAGGACCATATCGACCTCGAACCCGTAATCAGGGATGCGGTGGTGTTGTCGCTGCCGTTCCAGCCGGTCTGTCAAGAAGATTGCCTCGGTCTGTGCCCAGCGTGCGGGGTGCGGCTCCGTGACAACCCGGGTCATAAGCATGAGGACGCGATCGATCCACGGTGGGCAGCCCTGAGCGATGTGGCCGGACTCGAAGGCACGAGTAATTCGGAGAAATAGCGGTTCGTGAGAGAACCGAAATGTGAACGGCGCGGAAGGTTTCGCGTCGCGAGAGAGAAGAGAACGTCATGGCAGTACCGAAGCGCAAGATGTCGCGTGCAAGCACCCGTGCTCGTCGCGCGCAGTGGAAGGCGACGCCTCCTACCCTCGTCAAGACCATCGAGAGCGGCAAGGTCGTTTACAGCCTTCCGCATCGTGCGAAGGTCGTCGAAGATTCGACCGGCCAGCCCCTCTACATGGAGTACAAGGGCCGCAAGGTCGCCGACGTCTAGCTTCTGACTCCTTCACCGGACGAATGAGTGGCGCGATGCCCGGCACAAGTGCCAGCCGGGTAGAACTCGAGAAGTTCCTGGCTATAGATATCAGCCCCGAACTTCTCGAACTCGCGCTCACACACCGGTCGTTCGCATACGAAAACGGCGGGATAGCCCACAACGAGCGCCTCGAGTTCCTCGGCGACTCGATTCTCGGGCAGGCCGTCACCGTCAAGCTCTACCGCGACAACCCTCTGCTCGACGAAGGTGAACTCGCGAAGCGGCGTGCGAGTCTCGTGTCCTCGGTCGCTCTCGCCGAAGTCGCCCGCTCGATCGGCCTCGGGCGACACCTTCGCCTCGGCCGCGGAGAAGAACTCACCGGCGGACGCGACAAGTCGTCCATCCTCGCCGATACCGTCGAAGCCGTGATCGGTGCCGTCTACCTGGATGCTGGTGGCGAGGCAGCGACGGAACTGGTGCTCCGGCTGGTCGCCCCGCTCATGACCGATCCCGACCGGTTCGGCGCATCCATGGATCCGAAGACGAGCCTGCAGGAACTCTCGACCCGGCTCGGCAGGGGACTGCCGCACTACGAGGTCGCCGACAGCGGGCCCGACCACTCCAAGCGCTTCCACGCCAGCGTCTCGCTCTCGGGCGACACGCGCGGCACCGGCCCGGCCGCTTCGGCCGCCATCGCCGAAGGCACCGGCACGAGTAAAAAGCAGGCGGAGATGGCGGCGGCCCTCGAGGCCTGGACCCTGCTGTCCGCACCATAGTGATTTTTCGTCGCTAGCGTGGAAGATGCCTGAGCTTCCCGAGGTTGAGGTCGTGCGCGCGGGCCTGGAGCCGGCGGTGACCGGGGCTATCGTCGCATCCGTCACCGTGTTCGATGAGCGATCGCTTCGCCGTCACGACGGCCCGAGCGAGGACTTCGTCGACAGGCTCACCGGTCGAAGCGTGCGGGCCGCTGTGCGTCGCGGAAAGTTCCTCTGGCTGCCGCTCGCGCACCTCAAAACGCAGGATAATTCGCCGATTCCTGTCATACCGGCCACGAATTGCTCGAATTCGGGAGAATCTCCTGCGTTTCCGGAAACGGAGGAGGCGCTCGTCGTTCACCTCGGCATGAGCGGACAGGTGCTGCTGCGCGATCGGACGACGGATGACCCGCTCACCCGCATCCGCCTCGACATCGTCACCGCGGCGGGGCGCGAGCTCCGCTTGAACTTCGTCGACCAGCGGATCTTCGGCTCGATGGCCATCGACCGACTGGTTGCGACACCCGACGGACGAGCAGCGGGACGAGGGGATGACGCACCCCTCGTGCCATCGCAGGTGGCGCACATCGCGCGGGATCCGCTCGATCCGGCGTTCTCCGACGCGCGATTTCTGTCGGCGCTGGCGAAGCGTCGCACCGGGATCAAACGCGCGTTGCTCGATCAGGGCCTGGTGAGCGGCATCGGTAACATCTACGCCGACGAGGCGCTCTGGGCCGCTCGCATTCACTACGACCAGCCGACGGAGTCGCTCAGCCGCGCGCGCGCGAAAACGCTGCTCGCCGAAGTTCGACTCGTGCTCGGGAAGGCCCTCGCGGAGGGCGGCACGAGTTTCGACGCGCAGTACGTGAACGTGAACGGTGCGTCCGGCTACTTCTCGCACTCGCTGAACGCCTACGGGCAGCAGGGAACGGCCTGCCCCCGCTGCGGGCGCCCGATCGTGCGCGACAGTTTCATGAACCGCGGGTCGCACTACTGCGCGTTCTGCCAGCGCATCCGGGGACCCCGCGCGCACGGCGCTCCCAGCGCCTGAGCCGGTCTGCCCCGGGCCGCGCTCCCCGCGCCCGAGTTGGAGTTCACTGAAGCTGACCCCGTAGGACGCTGGCTGTTCGACCTGCCGTTCACCGGACCCCTCTGGTTCATAACTCATGCAGTTTGCGTCCCGGGGACAGTAAGTCGCCCGTAGTTACGGGGCTCGCCTCCCGCGGTCGGCCGAACTGCATGAGTTATGCGCAGGGAAGCGCCCCGCAGCGAGTTCGGCGCCCAGACCAGGGTGCCGGGTCGATCAGCCCGACGGCAGGGTGACCGCGAAGCGGGCGCCGCCGCCCGGGGCGTTACCGGCGGTGATGGTGCCCCCGAGTCGGGCCACGAGGCGCGAGGCGATGGACAGCCCGAGTCCGGTCCCGACGGGCCGCTCGTCGCGATAGCGGTCCCGAAGCACACCGCGCTGGAAGGCGACGGCGAGATCGTCCGGGGACAGACCGGGCCCTCCGTCGCAGACCTCGATCACGACATCCGATCCGGTTTGACGGGCGGTGACCGTCACCGTCGACCCGGTGGGGGTCGCCCGGAGGGCATTCTCGACCAGCCCGTCGATCACCTGGCGAAGCCGGCGCCCGTCGGTCACGAGCGGCATCAGGCCGGTGGATACCTCGAGTGTGACCCCGAGCGTCGTGCACCGCCCCTGCCACGCCTGCCCGACCTGGGCGAGCAGGCCTCCGAGTTCCACGAGCTGCGGATCGATGGCGAAATCGTCGGCCTCTAGCCGAGCCAGCTCGAGAAGGTCGGCGACGAATCGGTCGATTCGCGCCGTCTCGGCGACCAGGACCGCGCCGACGGATGCGATGTCGGCTGGGCCGATCAGTCCGTCGGTCATCGCCTCGCCGTAGCCGCGCATGGCGGTGAGAGGTGTGCGCAGTTCGTGCGAGATCGACAGCAGGAATTCCCGCTGCCGCCCCTCGCTCGTGGCCAGCGCCTGGTCGAGCGTCGCGAGCGCGTCGGCGACGGCGGCGATTTCGGCCGGGCGGTGCGCGCTGAGGGGCAGCCCGCGTTCGCCCGCCGCCATTCGCCGCGCGATCGCAGCCGTTGTCACGAGCGGGCGGCCGAGCCAGCGTCCGAGAAGTATTCCGGCGACGACGGCGACGGCGATTCCGATAAGGAGTGCGAGCAGAATGAGCTGCCCGGAGTTGCGCGTCTGGGCGTCGAGGCTGGTCTGGGTGCGGGCGAGCACGATCGCGCTTCCCGACGACGTCGTGCGCCCCTCGATGACGATGGTCGCGTCGGCTAGCCGTTCGACGGATGACACAGTTCCGAGGTTGAGAACTCGTCTGGCGAGCCCTGGCCCGACATAGAGCGCGCCACCGCCGGTGACGACCCCGGTCTTCGAGATGTAGGCGACCTTCGCGTTGCTGATGGCGGCCTGCGCACGCGTGCCGAGCAGGTCATGGTCGCGGGCTGCCGGGAGCGTCGCGAAGACGTCGGCCTGGGCGGCGAGCTGAGTCCTGGCCTCGGCCAGAGTCGACGCCCGCACGAGCTGGAGCGAGATCAGCCCGGTCACGATCACGGCGAGTACGGCGACGCTGACGGTCACGATGGTGATGCGTCCCCCGAGGGAGCGGAACCAGGCCCTCATCGCTTGACCGAGTATCCGACCCCGCGGGAGGTGAGGATCGGGCTGTCGTCGCCGAGTTTCGAGCGCAGCTGCGCGATGTGAACGTCGACGGTGCGCCCGAGCCCGTAATCCGCTTGCCCCCACACCGTCGAGAGCAACTGTTCACGGGTGAAGACCTGGCCGGGCGACGACATGAGTTTCGCGAGCAGGTCGAACTCGGTGCTGGTGAGCATGATCGAGCGTCCGGATGCCTCGACTCGCCGCTCTGAAGGATCCAGCGTGACCGTGCCGACGGCCAGCTGCTTCACGTTCCCGGTCGACCCGGAGAACCGGCGCAGGATCGTGCGGATGCGCACCACGAGCTCTCTGGGCGAGAACGGCTTGGTCAGATAGTCGTCCGCACCGAGCTCGAGGCCGAGGATGCGGTCGACCTCGTCGTCGCGCGCCGTGACGAAGATGACCGGCGTCCAGTCGCCGGATTCCCGGAGGCGCCTGCACACCTCGATTCCGTTTATCGAGGGGAGTCCGACATCCAGCACGATGGCGACCGGCCGAAGGCGCTGGATGGCGGCGAGCCCGGCCGCCCCGTCGTGCTCGACATGCACGCCAAAGCCGGCCTCCGAGAGGTAGAGGCGCTGGAGGTCGGCGATAGCGCGTTCGTCTTCGACGACGACAATGAGACCTTTTGCATCGCCCATTGAACCATTCTGTCGCTCGGCGACTGTCACCGCTGCAGCTTTACATTCTCCGAACACGGTCCCAATCCACGGTTTACCTGCGCGGGTGAGCATGGAATCCGGTCACGGTGGTGACCATCGACGGCGAAGCTCAGAGAGAAAAGAGGAACATGCGCACACTTTCACGACGTCGTTCCGCGACGATCGCCGCGTTCGTCGGGGTGGCCATCGCTATTGGATCGGGAGCGGTGGCAGCGAACGCAGCGACCATGGCGCCTGCGACGACATCATCTTCGACCAGCTGCTCATTCGGCCGGCACCTTCGCCCTCTTCCCGCCGCGGTCACGGCCGACCTGAAGACTCCGAAGGGCTAAACGAAGAGCCAGCGGGCCGCGACGCTCGAGACCATTTCCGGCAAGGCGCTCGCCGGCACCTACGGAACCACGATCGAGTCCTTCGCGAGGGTTGTCGAGTCGAGCACCGTCTGGACCGCCTGCACGCCGGCGAAGTGACGATTCAGGGCGTCGGAAGCACTTTCTTCCAGGCGCCCTCGTAGCCCATCGGCACGAATCCGACGGCTTCGTTCACATCGAGCATGTGGCGATTCTCCTCGGCGTTGAAGGTGATGATCGACGGATGCCCCGGCCGCACATCGTCGATGTGCAGCAGGTTCGCGATCTTCAGCACGGTGCCGAGGCGCTGGCCGCGGTGGGCGCGGGCGACGATCGTGTCGTTCTGTGCGAGGGGGCGATCGAGCTGCTCGGGCACCGACACCTCGGTCATTCCGACGAGGCTCGCGGATGGCACGTGCTCGACCACCGCGACGAGGAAGTCACGTGGCCCCGATGCCGCGCGATCGATCGGAGAGCGCAGCCGGCTCCCGCGTTCGACCTGCTCGAGCGGGTAGCCGCGGCCGAGGAGAAACCGCACCCGGGGGAGGTCGAGTGGCACCGATCCGAATCCGGTCGGCGAGGTCATCCGCTCGCCCTCCGCATCCTGGAAAGTCACGGAGGAGATCAGCACCTGGATGATCAACCGCCCAGACACAACCGCCGGGCGTCTGAGAAAAACCCTCAGGCGATCAGCCAGCCATTGTCGGCCGCTATCCGCACGGCCTCGCCGCCGTTGCGGGCACGGGTCTTGCCGATGGCGGACGACAGGTGGTTGCGCACCGTTCCCTCGGAGAGATGCAGTGACGCCGCGACATCCGCGATGCTGCCCTCGCTCCTGAGCGACAGCAGCACGTCGGTCTCGCGCGAGGAGAGCGGCGACGTGCCGGTGATGAGGGATTCCGTGGCGAGCGACGGGTCGACCACCCGGAAGCCGGCGGCGACCTGCCGAACGGCATCGGCGAGCTGGTCTGCCGGGGTGTCCTTCACGACGAAGCCGGATGCCCCGGACTCGAGCGCTCGCCGCAGATAGCCCGGGCGTCCGAACGTGGTCACGATGAGGCTGCGGCATCCGCTTCCGGAGTCCTTCAGCTGGCGGGCGACGGCGAGTCCGTCGAGGCCGGGCATCTCGACGTCGAGCAGCGCGACGGTCGCGGCCGTGCGTTCGACGAGTTCGAGCACCTCGTCGCCGCGTCCGACCTGGCCGACGACGTCGAAATCCGGTTCGAGCGAGAGAAGGGAGGCGAGAGCACCACGGACGAGTGCCTGGTCGTCGGCGATCACGATGCGCACGCGGTCACTCATGTCACCCTCCGAGCCGTGAGCTCGAATCCGCCGTGCGCACTCCGGTCGGTGACCAGTTCGGCGCCTGCCTCGGCTGCACGTTCCCGAAGCCCGCGCAGACCGTTCCCGGACGGCGAGTCGCCGCATCCGCGACCGTCATCGGCGATGGTGACGCGGTCGACCTCGACCGTCACCCAGCACGCCCTCGCGCCGGAATGTCGGATCACATTCGTCACTCCCTCGCGGAGTACCCAGGCGAACGTGCCCTGCAGGGCCGGGTCGACCGGATCGACTATGACCGGGAGATGCGCCGTGATGCCGGCGGCGGAGAGGGCCGTGTCGGCGGCGATCAGCTCGGAATCCAGCGCGATCTCGCGGTAGCTGGTCACGGCGAGGCGCAGGTCGGCGAGTGCCTCGCGGGCCAGTCTCTCGATGTCGGCGATCTCTGCCTCGGCCCTGTCGGGATCGAGTTTCACCAGCCGTCGCGCGAGCTCCGATTTCACCGTCACGACCGTCAGCGAATGCCCGAGCACGTCGTGCAGGTCGCGGCCGAACCTTGCCCGCTCCTCGACGACGGCGAGGCGCGCGATCTCGTCGTTGGCGACGACGAGGGCCCGGTTCGATCGGGTGATCTGGCCGAGGCCGATCAGAGTCACGGCGCTCACCCCCGTGACGATCGGGGCGAAGGCCGTACCCAGCTCGAAGTGCACGGCGGCGCCGATGAGCACCTGCACGACGACGACAGGGCCGGAGGCTCCGATCGCCACGCGCAGCGGCAGATTGGTGAATGCCGTGAGCGAGACCACCAGTAGCCAGACCCAGGTGCCGGATGACCCGATGAGCGGAAAAAGGAGGAACGAGACCGCCCAGTATGCCCCGATGGCGAGCAGTTTGACGCGGGTCGACTCGCGCCAGATGAGCGGGCCGAGCACCATGAAGCCGCCGTACAGCGCGGCGAGAAGAACGAGCCCGACTGCCTTCTGGAGGAGAGGGACAGCGAGGAAGAAGACCGTCACCACGAGGATGGACTGCCACACCAGTCCGGCCGAGGCGCCGAGATACCAGGCACGCACCCCCGGGGCTCGGAGCCGCTCGCCCACCGTCAGGCGGTGATCCGGATCCCATTCCGCGGTGGACACGTGATTCACCCTAGGCCAGCCCACTCACTGGCGGGCCGCATCCCGGCGGTACCGCCAAATGATGAGCGCCGCAAGCGCCGCCGTCCAGATCGCGAGCACCATGATCGGGGTGAGAGCGTTACCTGAGCCATGAGCGCCGATCTGGCCGAGCTTGTTCAGCCAGTACGACGGAACCGTCTGGGCGATCGAGATGACCCAGGTCGGCATGACTTCGAGCGGAATCCAGAGCCCGCCGAGGATGGCCATCCCGAAGAAGACGACCGTGAAGAGCGGCTGCGCGAACTGCGGCTTCGCGAACTGGCCGATCGCCACGGCGATGAGAGCGAAGGGAATGACGCCGACCCAGATGCCGACGATCGTGAGCACCCAGCGCAGGGCGTCCATCCGGGCACCGAGCACAACCATGGAGACGAGGCACAGCATCGTGATCGTCAGCAGCGCGACCAGCAGCGCCGCGGAGACCTTCGAGACGAGATAGCCGACTCCAGACAGTGGTGTCACGCGCAGCTGCCGGTTCCAGCCGACGGATCGCTCCGTCGTGATGGCGAAGGCCTGCGAGAGCGCAGCCATCATCCCGCCGTAGGAGGCCATCTGCACCACTGTGACGATGATCCACGGGAGACCGGTCGTCGGCTCTTGCTGGCCGGCGGCCCCGTAGAGCGATCCGAAGATGAGAAGCATCAGCATTGGAACGACGAACGTGAAGACGAGGGACGGCAGGTTGCGAAGCTGCCGAAGCGATTCGAGGGCGATGTAGCGAAAAGGCATGATCAGGCTCCTGTCGAGACGGTCTCGAATTTTGCCGGCTCGCTTATTCTGGCGGCCGTGAGTGCGATGAACGCGTCGTCCATGGTGTGGGTGGTGACCTCGATGCAGTGGGCGGTCGGTATGAGCTGCAGGATCGACCGGAGACTCGCGTCCGAGTCATCCGAGACGAGGGTGAAGCGGGTGGCACGCTGCTCGAGGGCGCGGATGCCTCCGAGCCGCGCGAGGGCGGAGCTCGCGGCATCCGCTGCCCCGGCATCCACCTCGAACCGGATGCTGCGCCCGGAGACGACCGATTTCACCTCGGCCGGCGTGCCGTCGGCGACGATCCGCCCGGAGTTCAGGATGACGATGCGGTCCGCAAAACTGTCGGCCTCGTCGAGGTAGTGGGTCGCGAAGACGACCGTGCGACCCTGATCGGTGAACTCGCGCATCGAATGCCAGAATCCGCGACGCGATTCGACGTCCATCGCGGCGGTCGGCTCGTCCAGGATGAGCAGGTCGGGATTCGAGACGACCGCGATTGCGAAGCGGGCGCGCTGCAACTGGCCACCGGACAGCTTGCTCACGCGCTGCTTCGCGAGGTCCCGGATGCCCGCCCGATCCAGTGCGTCATCGATCGAGAGGGGAGCCCGGTGGGCGGCGGCGACGAGCGCGATACTCTGGCGCACGGTCGTGGTCGGCAGGAGGGCTCCGCCCTGCAGCATCGCCCCGACTCGTCCGGCGACGATCGCGGCTCGGGGGTCACCGCCGAACAGCCGCGCCGTGCCGCGCGATGGGTGGGCAAGGCCGAGGGCGAGGTCGATCGTCGTCGACTTGCCGGCGCCGTTCGGTCCGAGAAGGGCGACGACCTCGCCGCGCCGGATGATGAGATCGATGTCTTCGACGGCCCTCAGCTGCCCGAATGATTTCGACAGTGCGGTGAGTTCGAGAGCGGGAATGTCCATGACCCCAGCGTGCCGCGGCGACCTTCTCCGCTCCCACGACGACCGTCACGGTCTCGTCGTGACAATTGTCAGCCCACGAGCGGGCTGTGCCTGCCGGGCGCGGCCCCCGCACTCCAGTACCGTAGTCCCGTACGTCGGCCGCGCGGATGAAGGGGGTGCTGTGTACCTCAAGAGCCTGACCCTCAAGGGATTCAAGTCATTCGCACAGTCGACGACCTTCGCGTTCGAGCAGGGCGTCACCTGTGTCGTGGGGCCGAACGGCTCCGGCAAGTCGAACGTCGTCGACGCGCTCGCCTGGGTCATGGGTGAGCAGGGCGCGAAGACACTCCGCGGCGGAAAGATGGACGACGTCATCTTCGCCGGTACTGCCACAAAAGGTCCGCTTGGTCGGGCGGAGGTCATCCTCACGATCGACAACGCGGATGGCGCGCTGCCGATCGAATACGCCGAGGTGACCATCTCGCGCACCCTGTTCCGCAACGGCGGCAGCGACTACGCCATCAACGGCAGCTCTTGCCGACTCCTCGACGTGCAGGAACTGCTGAGCGACTCCGGCCTCGGCCGCGAGATGCACGTCATCGTTGGCCAGGGGCAGCTCGACGCCGTGCTGCACGCGAGCCCGGAGGAGCGTCGGGGGTTCATCGAAGAGGCCGCCGGCATCCTCAAGCACCGTCGCCGCAAAGAGAAGACGATCCGAAAACTCGACGCGATGCAGGCGAACCTGACGCGCCTGTCGGACCTCGCCGGTGAGATCCGTCGCCAGTTGAAGCCGCTCGGGCACCAGGCCGAGATCGCGAAGGAAGCCCAGTCGATCGCCGCGATCGTGCGCGACTCACGAGCGCGCCTGCTCGCCGACGAGGTCGTCACCCTCCGGGCGGCGATCACCGCCTCGACCAGGGGCGAGAGCGAGCGGAAGACCGAACGCATCGTGCTGCAGGAACAGCTCGACCAGGCGAAACTCCGCGAGTCGCGCATCGAGAACGCCCAGGTCGGGGATGCCGTCGACCTCGCCCGCCGCACCGCCTTCGGGCTCGAGTCTGTGCAGGAACGCCTGCGCGGCCTGTACACGCTCGCGAACCAGAGGCTCGCCCTGCTCGGCCAGCAGAACGATGTTCAGGATGCCGGCCAGGGTGTCACCCGCCAGATGGTCGCGGATGCCGCGCAGGAGGTCGAGCGCCTCGGCCAGACGGTCATCGACACCGAAGCGGACTGGCGGGAGGCGACCGCTGTCACCGCGGTCGCCCGCGCCAACCTCGACGGCCTCGACGAGCAGATCGCCTACCAGTCCTCGCTTGTCTCCCGCCATGATCTCGAGATCTCTAAGCTCACCGGGCAGGCCGAGACCGCGGCATCCCGGCTCGCCGCGGTTCGCGGGGAGGTGCTGCGCCAGCAGAACGCGCTGGATGCCGCAGGTCAGCGCCGCGAATCGGTGCGGGCCGAGTTCAGCTCTCTCGAGGTCGAGGCCGCCCTCGGCGATACCGGCGACACGGATCTTGACGCCGTCTACGAGACCGCGCAGGGCGAGGTCACGGCAGCAGAGGCCGAGATCGAACGACTCCGCGAAGAACTGCACGGCCACGAGCGGGAACGCGATGCGCTTGCCGCGCGAACCGGTGCGCTGTCGATGGCACTCGACCAAAAAGACGGCTCGAGTGCTCTCGTCAACGCACGGCTCGCCGGCATTCGCGGGCTCGTCGCCGAGCACGTGCAGGTGCAGCCCGGCTTCGAGGCCGCCATCGCTGCGGCTCTCGGATCGCTTGCCGACGCCGTGCTCGCCGACGATCGTGACTCCGCCTTCGATGCCATCGAGCAGTCGGCAAAGGATGACTTCGGCCGCGTCGAGATCGTCGTGGCGGGGGCTGACGCTTCCTCGCATCCCTCCTCGCACGCGATCCTCGTCTCCGCCGCCAGCGTCGTCACAGCCCCGGCCGGTGTGCTCGCACTGCTGTCGAACACCTGGATCGCCGACGACATCGCCGCGGCCCGCGCGGCGTGGGGGAGTCTCCCCTCCGAGAGCGCGACCGTCATCACACGATGGGGCGATGTGCTGTCCGAATACGTGCTGCGCGGAGGCTCCGGTGCGAAGCGCTCGCGGCTCGAGCTCGTCGCCGACCGGGATGCTGCCGCCGACCGTCTCGGCGAGGTCACGTCGCTCGGGGACCGCGCGCGGTTCGCTCTCGCCGAGCAACGTGCGCGGCTGCAGGTCGGGCGGGAGCAGTCATCCGCCGCCCTCTCCGCGCTTCGCGAATTCGACTCGCGCCTCGCAGCCCAGACCGAGAAGCTGAACCGCGTTCGCGTGCAGGTCGAGGCCGCGCAGGCCGAGGCCGAGCGGCTCGAGCGGGGACTCGCGCTCGCGGATGACGCTGTCGCCGAGGCTGCGACCGCGACCGGGACCGCGAAACTCGCGTTCGAGACGGCATCCTCCCGGCCACGTCCGATTCTGGATGTCGGGGCACGGGACGGCGTACTCGCCGACCTCGAGGGCGCGCGTGATCGTGAGCTCGAGGCGCGCCTGCAGGTCGAGACGTCCCGCGAGCGCGTGCGTGCAGAGCAGCTTCGGGCCGAACAGCTCGCCCGCCAGCTGGAGGCAGACCGGATGGCCGCAGAAGAGGCTGCTCGTCGAGCGGCCATTCGCCGTCGGCAGGTCGCCGCGGCCGAATCGGTGATCGGAGCGCTTCCCGCCGTGCTGGATTCTGTCGACCGTTCGGTATCGAAGGCTCGACTCGAGCTCGCCGCACGGGAGGCAGAGCGCGCGGCCCAGAACGAAGAGCTTGCCGAACTACGCCGTGGCGAGAATAACCTTCGGGAGAGACTGCAGGCCGTGAGTGAGAGCGTTCACGGACTCGAGATGCAGGTCTACGAGAAGAAACTCCACCTCTCGACGCTGCTCGAGCGCGCGGGAGAGGAGCTCGGCCTCGTCGAAGACGTGCTCGTCGCCGAGTACGGGCCGGAGCAGATCATCCCGCCGGACGCCGCCCCACCTCCGCACGCTCCCTCCGCCCCACTTGAAACGCAGGACAATCTCACCGAATCGAGCAACTCGGGCCGAAATGTCGTAGAAATGGCAGAATCTCCTGCGTTTTCGGAGGGCGAGCCGGGCAGGACTGTGGATGCCGCGCCCCCGGGCATCCCGTTCGTCCGCGCCGAACAGGAGGCACGACTCGCCCGCGCCGAACGCACGCTCGCCCAGCTCGGACGCGTCAACCCGCTCGCTCTGGAGGAGTTCGCGGCACTCGAGCAGCGTCACAAGTTCCTCACCGAGCAACTCACCGACCTCACTGCGACGCGGAAAGACCTACTGACGATCATCGAGGAGATCGACGAGAAGATGCAGGACATCTTCGCGAGCGCCTTCGACGACACGAAGGCGGCCTTCAACGAGGTCTTCCCGATACTGTTCCCGGGCGGCACCGGCAGCATCCACCTCACCGACCCGGAGAACCTGTTGTTGACCGGAATCGAGGTCACCGTGCGGCCCGCTGGAAAGAAGATCGAGCGCCTCTCGCTGCTCAGCGGTGGCGAGAGATCCCTGGCGGCAGTGGCGCTACTGATTGCGATCTTCAAGGCGCGACCGAGCCCGTTCTACATCATGGACGAAGTGGAGGCCGCCCTCGACGACGCGAACCTCGGCCGGCTGCTCACGATCTTCGAAGACCTCCGCCAGACCTCCCAACTCATCGTGATCACTCACCAGAAGCGCACGATGGAGATCGCGGATGCCCTCTACGGCGTCTCGATGAGAGCCGACGGAATCAGCGCGGTCATTGGCCAGCGCGTCGGCGACGCCGCTCGCTAGCAGGGCCAGTGGTTGGCAGGGCCGGTGGCTAGCAGGGTCCGTGGTTGGCAGGGCCGGTCGCTGGCAACGCCGGTCGACAGCTACGGCGGTCGGTAGCATTGACCCATGGCTTCCCCGTGGTCCCTGTCCGGCGCGCTCAAGGGCATGTTCGCAAAGAAGACGATCGATGACGAGACCTGGGACGACCTCGAAGACGCCCTGATCACCGCGGACTTCGGACCGGATGTCACGGACTCCGTGATCACCGAGCTTCGGTCATCCGTCCGCCGTTTCACCACCACCGACCCCGTCGATCTTCGGCGCATGCTGCGCGAGACGCTCGAGGAGCGTCTCGCGAAACTCAATCCGACCCTCATGCTCAGTGCCCGCCCCGCCGTCGTG
>JAYVNU010000184.1:0-4400 GCA_043758345.1 Lacisediminihabitans sp. | reverse complement strand
AGGGGCATGACCGGGCGAATGAGACTCATCGAGCAGACCAGCCCCACTGTGTCGCCGGCCCGCGTCGGACCGGCGACTACCGAGCCCCTTCGCATTGCTGTCATTCAGCACGAATGGAGCTCGGATGCCGCTGCGCTCGCGTCCTGGCTCGATGCAGCGATCGATCTCGCCGCAGCATCCGGCGCCCATATCGTGTTCCTTCCGGAACTCACCCTCTCCCGTTACCCCGCGGATGTGCTTCCCAGTGGATTCCCGGCGCAGACAGCCGAGCATCTCGCGAACGGCCCGACCCTCGCCTTCGCGTCGCGCGCGGCACGTCGCGCCGGGGTTCACGTGCATGCTTCGGTGTACCGGCGAGCGGGTGCCGCCGATGGGCTCGGCCTCAACACCGCGATCGTCGTCGACCTGCTGGGGAACCTCGTCGCCGCGACCGACAAGCGGCACCTCCCGGTGACGGCCGGGTACTACGAGGACCACTATTTCCGACCGGGATCCGCCGACGATCCCTATCCCGTCTAAGGGTTCGACGGGCTCGATGGCGCCCGCTTCGGCCTGCCGACCTGCTGGGACGAGTGGTTTCCGGAGGTCGCGCGCGTATTCGCTCGGCGTCGCGAACATCGTGGCGTATCCGACGGCCATCGGTTCGGAGCCCGACCATCCGGACTTCGATACCCAGCCGCTCTGGCAGAAGGTGATCATTGGCAACGGCATCGCGAACGGTCTTTTCATGGTCGTTCCGCTCCGGTTCGCCCGGGCGAGCGGATGCAGCCATGAGTTGGCGGATGCCGGCGGAGGGCACGCCGCACGAACGACTCTGGATGGCCTGGCCCACCGGCGGCTATTCCCTCGGCGACACGGCAGCCGATGCCGAAGAGGCGCGCCTGACCTGGGCGGCGGTCGCCAATGCGGCAGCGGGTTTCGAACCGGTGAGTGTCGTCATTCATCCGCGCGATGCCGACGTCGCACCGCGCTATCTCGACAGCGCGATCGAGCTGCACGTCCGGGAGATCGACGATGCGTGGATGCGCGACACCGGCCCGACGTTCGTGGTCGACGACCAGACGCCCGGCCGGCTCGGCGCGGTCGACTGGACATTCAACGGGTGGCGCGGTCAGGAGTGAGCGAGCTGGGATCACGATGCCACCCTCCCGGAGCGATCGCCGTGCTGGCGAGGGCCGAGCTGATCGAGTCGACACTGGTCAACGAGGGGGGCGGTATCCACGTCGACGGGAGCGGGACGGTGCTCGCGACCGAGACTGTGCAGCTCGACCCCGACCGCAATCCCGGGTCGACGAGGGCCGGTGTCGAGGCCGAGTTCGCTCGCAGCCTCGGTACTACGTCGACGATCTGGCTTCCGCGAGGGCTCACGCGCGACTCCGACCGGTTCGGCAGGCGCGGCCACGTCGACATCGTCGCGACCTTCGCCGCCGCCGGTGCCGTGCTGCTGCACGACCAGCGCGACCCGGAGCATCCGGATTACATCGTCACCGACCAGCTGACGTCGGTGTTGACCGCCGCGCTCGACGCCCACCGGTTGCCCCTCGAGATCGTTTCACTCCCCGCGCCGGAGGTGCTTCGCGACGCCGAGGGATTCGTCGACTACAGCTCTGTGAACCACGTGCTGGTGAACGGGGGCGTGATCGCCTGCGCGTTCGACGATGCGCGGGATGCCGACGCCTTCGCCATCCTCAGCGACGCGTATCCCGGGCGCACTGTCGTCGCGGTCGACGCGCGGCCGTTGTTCGCCCGCGGGGGCAGCATCCACTGCGTTACACAGCAGCAACCGGCGGTCTGATCTCGACAGGCTGATCCCGGCCTACCGCTTCGGCCAGTGCCAGCTCGGACCCTCAAGCGCACCGAGGCCGACGATCCGGGTCTCGCCGAGCGTCTTCTGCAGCTCGTGCACGAGAGCGCCCTCCGCGGCTAAGGCTGCAACGAAGGGTTCGGAGTGCGAGACCACGATCAGCTGGGAGTCGACGGATGCCCGCGCCACCAGCCGAGCGAGCGGCCCGAGCAGCGAAGGATGCAGGCTGGTCTCCGGCTCGTTGAGCACGAGGAGTGCCGCCGGCCGCGGGCTGAGCAGCGCCGCCGCCCAGAGCAGGTAACGCAGGGTTCCGTCCGAAAGTTCGCTCGCCTCGAGCGCGCGGAGAAGTCCCGACTGGGTGAGTCGGATCGAGAACCTGCCGGCCACGACGTCGATCCGGATGCGGCTGGCGGGAAAAGCCTCCGCGATCGCCAGGTCCAGCGCGGCGCGATCGCCGATCTCGCGGATGGTCTGCAGTGCTGCGGCGAGATCAGAGCCATCCGATGCCAGCACCGGTGTTCGCGTTCCGATCTGGGAAAGACGGGCCGGAGCATCCGCGTCCGTTCGCAGGTGATCGTAGAAACGCCACGAACGCATCGACTCTCTCAACGCGGAGAGCTCCGGCGCCGACTGTGGGTCCGAGACCTCACCGATCATGCTCGACCAGGGCGGGAGGCGATTGTCATAGCGATTCCAGCCCGAATCGTGGCGGATACGAACGGACGGTCCACGACGCTCGCTGAGCAGAGTGCCCGGGCGCAGGATCGGGCCACCCCAGACGCTCTCGCCCTTGATCTCCGGGTCGAGCCCGAACGCCGTCGCCTCCGAGGGGTCGAACGGCGGAGTCTCGGGCGCGGGAAGTCCGAGATCGATCGCATAGCTCAGGTCATCACTCGCGAACCCCAGCCGGAGCGCAACCGGGCTCCGGCGAACTGTTCCCTGCACGGGGCTCATTCTGTCGCGAACGGCGAGACCGATGATCTCTGGGCCAGCCCAGAGTGTCGACGGGAGGCCACCCTCACGCGCCAGAGCCGCGATCGCCCCATCTCGGGATACCGCGGCGAGCAGCCGCAACGATCGATAGAGGCTCGATTTACCGCTTCCGTTCGGGCCGGTTATCACCGTCAACCCTCGCAGCTCCAGGACGAGGCTTCGCAGGGAGCGGTACCCGTCGACGGCGATTGCGCTCAGCATGCCGTCAGTCTAGATATGGCGTCCGACGCGGTGGTATCGATCAGCTCGCGACGCCGGCGATCGCGGTTCTCTCGCGTACGACGAGGCGCGGAGTCACGAGCCGGTGGCGGGATCCGCTCGAGGAACTCTTCCAGCCGACGATCCCCTTGCCGCCGTCGCCGAGCAGGAGGTCGAGCGCACCGGCGGCTACTTCGTCGAGTGGTTGTTCGATGCTCGACAGGCCAATCGCGCCGGCGACCGGCGTGTTGTCATAGCCGACGACCGGAATAGCCGGCCCGACCTCCAAAAGTACCCCGAGTGCGAGCGAGTCGCTCGCGCAGGCGACGGCGTCGATCCGAACCCCCGTGGCGATGAGAGAGCGGATCGCGTCACGGGCACCCTGCACGTCGTCGATCGTCTCGGTCTGGAGCACATCGAGCTGAGCCGCGCTGAGAACGCCGCGCGCCTCCATCGCCTCCCGCCATCCCCGACGTCGATCATCACCCGTTCCGGAGGGGCTCGGCCAGCCGAGATACGCCACGTGCTCCGCCCCGGACGCGAGCAGATGACGGGTGGCATCGCGCAGACCGCTATGGCCGTCGACATCCACCCAGAGGTGCCGCGGATCGGTCATGTCGTCGATCCCCCACGGCCGCCCGAAGGTGACGAACGGCACGTCGTTCTCGATCAGCCACTCCGTGCGCGGATCTTCGTGGAAGGTCGCGGTCAGCACGAAACCGTCGACATCCGCTCCGTCTCGCAGCCGTGCGAACTGGCGGATTTCATCGTCCGGATCGGTGGCAGTGAAGAGCATCACCCGAAGTCCGCGGTGGTCGGCCTGCTCCGTGATGGCGTGCAGGAAGCGGTCGAGCAGCGAGCCGGAGATTCCGTTCGTCATCGGATCGAGACGGATACCGAGGGTCGAACTCTTCTGCGTACGCAGCCGCCGGGCCGATGCGTGCGGGCGATAACCGAGTTGGGCGATCGCCACTTCGACCTTCTCCCGGGTAGTCGGCCGAACCAATTCGGGCGAGTTGATCACATTCGACACGGTCTGGCGCGAGACGCCGGCGGCTCGACCGACATCCGTGACGGTGGGGAGGTGGGACATCCGCTCTCCTCCGCTCGCGATTGGATCGATCAAGTCTCCCGGTACGTTACTCCACGTGGGGCCGCGCCACATCCGATCCAGCGGCGGATACCCCACTCCCCGAGTCTCGACCGCGACTCGTCGAGGATGGTCGATTCTCGGTCGTTGAAGCGACCATCCTGCACGACTCACGAGCATTGGGAGCGCCGGGGGCGCGACGCTGAGGGCCGAGCGGCACCCCGACGTTCCATTGCGCGGAGTGGCCGGGCGTCCGAAGATGGTGTCTGGCGCTCGTCCTTGACTCTCACGGAAAGTCGGGTTAGCGTCGGCAGG
>JAYVNU010000183.1:0-4421 GCA_043758345.1 Lacisediminihabitans sp. | reverse complement strand
CCGCGATCTTCGCTTGGAAGGCCGACCCGGCCGAGACTCCTTCGAGGAGGCCGTTGACACCGGCGAGGGCACCAGCGGGAAGGGCCTGCGAGTAGTCGGCGGTGTTCGCGCTCACCAGCCAGAGCTTCGCGCCACCGAGGCCCGCAGCATCCAACTGGGTGATCACGGCCTCGTTCTGGGCCATCGTCGAGAAGTTGCTGACGAAGACGACGTCATCGGGCAGCGCTTTCTTCACCTGCGCGATGAGCGGAGCGACGTCGGTCGTCGTGGACGTGAACGGCACCGTCGCGGCGAGCGCGCGACCGCTGCGCTGCACCGCGAGACTCAGCGTTCCCTTGATCGCCTGCCCGGCCTGGTCATCGAGGTAGATGATCGCGATACTGCCCTTCCCTCCGCCGATCGTCTGCGCGAGCACCGAGCCCTGCTCGGCTTCCGATGGCACTGTGCGGAACAGGTAGCCGGAGTCACCGAGGTTCGAGAGGCGGACGGATGTCGCGGACGGCGAGATCATCGGGATGCGCGCGGCCAGCGTCTTCGGCAGCAATCGCTCGGCGAGCGCGGACGACGAAGGCCCGATGATGACATCCGCCCGCTTCGCCTGGAGGTCCGCGAACGACGCCTCGATGGTCTGCGTCGTGACGTCACCCGAATCGTCGTGCACGACCGTGACCGGGGAGCCGAGCACCCCGCCCGCCGCATTGATGTCTTTCACCGCGGCATCCACCCCGTCGGCCTGCGCCGGACCGAGATACGACGCGGAGCCGGTCAACGGGAAGAGGGTGCCGATCGTGAGACTGCCGTGACCGACGCGGATAGCGGACGCGGATGGCGCCGACGAAGCACTCTGCGCGGTCGACGTGCCGGTGCACGAAGCGAGCAAAAGAGTGGCTAGGACACCAGCGGCGAGAGCTGCCAGGCGGCGCGATCGTGACATGACGTGCTTTCTGCTGGGGTGATTCCGACCCTACCGCCGCATCAGGCAAGTGCCGGGGCGGCGCGTCGGCCGGCGCGGCCCGCGAGCAGCAGGTCGATCGAGAGCACGATGAGTGCGAGCCAGACGAGAGCGAAGCCGAGAAGCCGTGGTGCCGGCATCGCCTCGTGCAGGAGGAGCGCACCGATAGCGAACTGCAGCAGCGGGGTGATGTATTGCACGAGCCCCATGTAGACGAGCGGAAGTCGACGGGATGCCGCCGCGAAGAACAGCAGCGGTATGGCGGTCGCCACCCCGACGAGCACCATCAGGAGAGCGTGCACGCCGCCGGCGGAACCGAAGGTCAGGCCCAGGTTGACGCTGACGGCGATGAGTTGGGCAACCGCTATCGGCACGAGCCAGATGGTCTCTATGACCAGGCCGCTCAGGGCATCCACTCTCGGTCCGATCCTCTTCTTGATGAGGCCGTAGATTCCGAAAGAGAAAGCGAGGGTGAGGGCGATCCACGGGAACGCACCGTAGTTGAGTGCGATGACGAGGACGGCGACGGCGCTGATCGCCACCGCGATCCACTGCATCGTGCGGAGACGTTCTCGAAGCAGGATGACCCCGAGCAGCACGGTGACGATGGGATTGATGAAGTAGCCCAGCGAGGTCTCGATCACCCGTCCACTGGTCGCGCCGTAGACGTAGACCTGCCAGTTGATATAGATGAAGAACGCCGCGAGCCCCATGGTGAGAAGCAGTTTCGGCTGACGGGCGGTCGCCACGATTTTCGACCACGAGCGCGTGGATGTGACGAGGATGGCGCAGAAGCCCAGCGAGAAGACGATGCGCCAGGCGACGATTTCGAATGCGCTCGCCGGCTGGAGCACGATGAAATAGAGAGGGAGGAAACCCCAGAGGAGGTAGGACGCCACCGCGAAGATGAGCCCGGTGCGAACCGTCTTCCGCGCGGGGACCTCGGACGTTTTTGGCACTTCAGAATGCTACGGCACGCGTCCGGATGAAAAGGCCCCACCGGATCACCGGTGGGGCCTCGTTCAGATTCGGACCGTCGAACGGACCGGCGTGGGGCGGATGCGCCCTAGTGGACGACGACCGCGAGCACGTCGCGTGCCGACAGGACGAGCAGGTCGTCTCCGCCGTACTTGACCTCGGTTCCGCCGTACTTGGAGTAGATCACCTTGTCGCCAACGGCGATGTCGAGCGGGATGCGATTGCCGTTGTCGTCAATGCGACCTGGTCCGACAGCGACGACCTCGCCCTCCTGGGGCTTCTCCTTCGCTGTGTCAGGAATGACGAGCCCGGATGCAGTGGTCTGCTCGGCTTCGACCTGCTTGATGACGATGCGATCTTCGAGCGGCTTGATGGACACCGACACGGTTGACCTCTTTCTACAAGAAATTGGGTTAGCACCCTCACTGCGAGAGTGCCAGAACTACTGTACGGCGTGCGCTGGCACTCGTGCAAGGTGAGTGCCAGCGTCCTCCTTCCGAAAACGCAGGAGATTCTCGTCCCAGCGAGCAAAACGTGTCGGGATGGTCGCGTTTTCGGCAAATTGTCCTGCGTTTTCAGACCAGACTGGACGGATGGAGAGAGCCGAGTTGCAGCAGTTGCTCTCCGCGGAGGGGCTGCGGCTGCTCGACTCGCTTCCGGCGTGGCGGTCCACCGATGATGTCGTCAAGACCGTCGCGAGCCTCCGCTCGGCGGGGCACTCCCCCGAACTGGTCGCCGCGGTGCTCAGCCAGTCCAAACTCCGCACGAGGGCGGCGGGCAAGTTCGGCCCGTTCGCCTCGCGGATGCTGTTCACCGAGGCCGGCCTCGAGCAGGCGACACGGCTGCGGGTCGCCGCCCTGCACGCCGGTCGGTTCCGAGCGGCCGGCCTCACGAAGATCGCGGACCTCGGATGCGGCATCGGCGCCGACGCCATGGCGATGGCCGGGCTCGACCTCGATGTCACGGCCGTCGAGCTCGACGAGGTGACGGCGGCCATCGCCTCCTACAATCTCGCCCCCTGGCCGGATGCCCGGGTTATCAACGCCGACGTCACGACCGCCGATCTCGACTCGTTCGACGGCGTCTACCTCGACCCGGCGAGGCGCACAGCCGGGCATAGCAACACCTCTCGCCTCACCAAACCGGCGGACTTCTCGCCAAGCCTCGACTTCGCCTTCGCGCTCGGCCAGCGATTCGCCACCGGGGTGAAGCTCGGTCCGGGCATCGACCGCGACCTGATCCCGGAGGACGCGGAGGCCCAGTGGATCTCCGTCGACCGGGACGTCGTCGAACTGGGAGTCTGGTTCGGCTCGGTGGCGAGGCCGGGCATCCGGCGATCGGCGCTCGTCATCGGCGATCACGGCACGGCCGAGCTGAGCGCCGGTGACGACAGCGAGGATGCGCCGACCGGTGCGCTCGGGCAGTACATCTTCGAGCCGGACGGTGCCGTCATCCGCGCGAGGCTCATCGGCGATCTCGCCCGCAGCCTCGACGCGCGGATGGTCAGCACCGGCATCGCCTACCTCACGGCCGACGAGCCCGCCGAGTCTCCCTTCGTCGCTTGCTTCCGGGTGATCGACGTACTTCCCTACGACGAACGATCACTGCGCAAGCACCTGGCATCGCGCGGCATCGGAACCCTCGAGATCAAGAAGCGGGGCGTGGATGTCGACCCGGCAGCACTCCGCCGCAAGCTGGCCCTCAAGGGCGCGGCCAGCGCGACGCTCTTCGTCACCCGCGTGGCAGGCAGGCACACCGCGCTGCTGGCCGAACGGCTGCCGCGCGACTGAGCCGCCGTCGTTGGATCGTCAGGTCAGCTGTTGTAGCCGTAGTTGCCGTTGTTGCCGTAGTTGCCGCTGTGCGCGATCCCAACCGCGATCACGATGATGAGGAGAATCCCGGCGATGATCGAGATCCCGAGTCCGACGTAGCCGGTGATCATGCCGGTCAGCCACAGCCCGCGCGCCCACGGCTGTCGTTTGCGCGCCAGGTGACCGGTGACGACGGCGGCGATGCTCGGCAGCAGTCCGATTCCGCCGAAGGACAAGAGCACGCCTGCGATGCCACAAATTATAGACGCGAGGCTGAGCCCCTGCGGCCGGGCTGGCGCGTAGGCGCCCGGGACTGCGTATGCGGGAGCGGAGTAGGACGGCGGCGGGGGCGGAGGTGAGGGTATGTCGCTCGATGGCGCATCCGAAGCGGCGGGCACGGCAGGCACCTCCGGTGTCGGCACGGCGGGTGTCGGCACGGCGGGTGTCGGCACGGCGAGTGTCGGCACGGCGAGTGTCGGCACGGCGGGCGCCGGCTCAACCGGTGGCGTTGCGGACTGCTCGGGTGTCGGCGTCGGGATCGGTGTGATGTCGTTGTCACCGGTTGCCACGGTGCCTCCTTGTTCGTCGGTTGCTGCTTACGCTACCGGAGCATCCGCTTCCCGGAACGGGAGTTCAGAATTTCGAGTAGGTCGGAGTGCCCGCGTGCAGCAGCAGCGGAA
>JAYVNU010000182.1:0-13382 GCA_043758345.1 Lacisediminihabitans sp. | reverse complement strand
AGGATGCCGTAACAGAAGTTCTATCTCTGGCCGGTGAATGCGCGGTAAACCCAGCACCCTATTACTCCGGCCAGCAGGAAAGGAAGAAGAATATCCATCACGAAGAACAGGGCGAGAACCGGGGCGTGTCCGGGCATCCACGGCAGCATCCGCAGGGCGTTGTACTGGCTGCCGCGGGTCCAGCGCAACTGCTGGTTGAACAGCTTCTTGATCTGAAGCGGGGCATCCGTGTAGACGAGCGAGGTGTACTGGTACACCGTTCGGTAGCCGTCTTTGAGGGTCAGGTTGGTGAGGGTGCGGTCGTCGCTCACCTCGAGGAAGACGCCCATGAAGCGCTCGCTCATGAATTTCGACAGGACGCGCACCATGATCGAGCGGTGGAACGCTATCGTGCGGCCGGGGAGGCAACCGACCTGCCCGAGCACGCTCTGCGCCGGTATCGAGTAGAGAGCGCGTGAGTTCTCGAGCCAGTCAGCCCAGCGGGTACTCCAGCTGCGTTCCGGTTCGACGGTGCGCTGGCGCGTCGTCACGCCTCCGACCGAGTCGCCCGCGAAGGGCCTCACTAATTCGGACAGTGTGTTCGACGTCCAGACGGTGTCGAAGTCGACGAGCACCGTGAGGTCACCTGTCGAGAGTCCGGTGCCGATCTTCACCGCGTTGCGCTTGCCCGGGATCGGGATGTGAACGCAGCGCACGAGCGGCGCGAACCTTTCGGAGATCGACTCGAGGGTCGGATTGCGTGCACCGTTGATGACGACGATGGTCTCGCCGGGATGCTGCTCGAGAGCATTAGCTTGATAATCCGGAGTGCCAGATCAGTCCGGAGTAGACGGCGACGGTGTAGATCTCGGGATGACCCTCGGCCGTGTGCCGAAGTTAAGGATGTTCCGATCTCCCGACATCGGGCAGCAGGTCGTGTCGGCGCTTCGGCCGACTCTCGCCGTGGACCCATTTAGGCGGACATCGAGGCCATCTAACGTCTCGTGCAGCAGCACGCTCGACCCTCGCCGGAGCCGAGAAGTAGAACCTGATCAGCAGCCGAAGTTTTGCACTCCCGACATGCGATTCCTCACAGTTTCACAGAGGCCATCCCGGTTGCGACCTGGCGAGGCGATGTGGCAGCCTCGCTTCGACGGCGGCGGCTCACGGTGTTCAGTCCTCACCCCCAGAAACGTTTCTCGAAAACCGCACGGGACAGACGTGTGACTCGCAGGTAGTCCTCCTCGAGGGCACTCGCTGATCCGGGTGGATACTCGAGAAGGCGCGCGACCCCCTCGAGCTGCTGGCGATCGGTGGGAAGCACGTCGGCGGTCTTCGCGGTCCACAGAGTTATCGCCGAGCGGGCACGCGACGCGAGAATCCAGGCATCCCGAAGCCTCGAGGCCTCGAGTACCGAGACGAAACCCACGGAGCGGGCCGCCTCGAGCGCATCGAGAGTCGACGTCGTGCGAAGGCCAGGGATCTCCGCTCCGTGTTGCAACTGGATCAACTGCACGAACCATTCGACATCACTGAGCGAGCCGCGCCCAAGCTTGAGGTGGCGGGATGGATCTGCGGCCTGCGGAAGACGCTCCGACTCAACGCGGGCCTTGATGCGCCTCACCTCTCGCACGTCGTTCAGCGGGATATCGACCGGAAAGCGCACCTCGTCGGCCAACGCCTCGAAGTCGGACCGCAACCCGGCATCTCCGGCCGATGCGCGTGCACGAAGAAGCGCCTGCGCTTCCCAGGTGAGCGACCAGCGCTGGTAATAGGCGCGATACGAATCGAGAGACCGCACGATCGCCCCGTTCTTACCCTCGGGCCGCAGGTTGATGTCGAGGTCGAGCGGAAGCCGGAGGTCTTCCGTGTACCTCAGCAGGAAGGCCACGATCATCTCCGCGCGGGCCTGCGCCTCCTGTCCCGTCGCCGTCGTCGGTCGATAGACGTACATCACATCGGCATCGGAGCCGAAACCGAGCTCCTCTCCCCCGTAGCGTCCCATCGCGATGATCGCGAACTCGATACCGTCATCCGGCGTGTGCAGCAAGGCTAGGATTCCGCCCAGGAGCGTCGTGGTGATGTCGGCGAGTGCTCGCCCGAGTTCTTCGACGTCGATCTGACCGAGGATCGCGCCGATGGCGACTCGCAGTACCTCCCGCCGCCGGGACGTTCGGAGGGCGAGCGCCGCATCGGCGACATCATCATGTCTCGCTACCGTCGCCGCAGCCTCGTCCGCGAGGGCGCGCGCCGTTCGCGGACGCAACTCGCTCTCGTTCTCGAACCAGGCCGCGGCCTCGGGGATGCGCTCGAGCAATATCCCGACGAAACGCGACCCGGAGAGCACGTTCGTCAGCCGCTTGGCCGCACCCGACGAGTCGCGCAGCATGCGGAGGAACCAGTAGGACTCGCCGAGTTCATCGCTGAGCTTGCGGAAGGCGAGCAGACCGTAATCAGGATCGGCTCCGGCCGCGAACCACTGCAACATCACCGGAAGCAGGTGCCGTTGGATGGATGCGCGGCGCGAGACACCGGTCGTCAGGGCCGCGATGTGCGCGAGTGCGCCACGCGGATCGCGAAAGCCGATGGCGGCGAGTCTCGCCTCGGCCTGGCCGCTCGTGAGCACCATGTCATCCTCTGGCAGCGCCGCAACCGCCGAGAGGAGTGGCCGATAGAAGAGACGCTCGTGCAGTCGGCGAACCGCCTGCTTCGTTCTCGTCCACTGCTCGATGAGGTCGGCGGCGCTGGTCGCGAGACCGGATGACCGCGCCAGCACGCGCACGGCATCCGGGTCGCTCGGCATCAGGTGCGTCCGACGGAGGTTGGTCAGCTGGAGGCGATGTTCGAGTAAGCGCAGAAAGCGATAGTCGCGCGCGAATTCGGCGGACTCGACGCGGCCGATATAGCCCTGCTGCGCCAGCGATTCGAGGGCCGGGAGCGTCGCGCGCTGCCGCACCTCAGCGTCGGTCTGGCCATGAACGAGCTGAAGGAGCTGGATGGTGAACTCGATGTCGCGGAGCCCTCCCGGCCCGAGTTTCAGCTGGTAGTCGAGCTCGTCACCCGGGATGTTCTCGGTGACCCGCTCGCGCATCCGCTGCACGCCCTCGACGAATCCCTCCCGCGACGCACTGCTCCACACCTTCGGAGAGATCGCCTCGACATATCGTGCGCCGAGTTCGAGATCGCCGGCGAGTGGTCTGGCCTTCAGCAGCGCCTGGAACTCCCAACTCTTCGCCCAGCGGTCATAGTAGACGATGTGGGATTCGAGTGTGCGCACGAGAGCGCCGTCTTTGCCCTCCGGACGCAGGTTCGCATCCACCTCCCAGAGCGGCGGCTCGAGGGCCGACTCGTGGATGCCGCGCATCGTCGCCATCGCGAGCCGCGTCGCGATCTCGACCGCCCGGCCCATCTCGACACCGGCCGACGGCGAGCCCTCGGCGACGAAGATCACATCGACGTCGCTCACATAGTTGAGCTCCCGGGCACCGGCCTTTCCCATCCCGATGATCGCGAGACGGGTACCAGCGACGTCAGCGGACGGAAACGCAACGTGCGAGCGCGCCACCGTGAGCGAGGCGTCGAGGGCCGCAGAGGCGAGATCCGACAGGGCGGCCGCCACGAGGTGAAGCCCCGCCATCGGGTCTCGCTGCTCCAGGTCGAAGGCGGTGAGGCGCACCAGGTGGCGGCGGTAGCGCACGCGAAGGGCGGTCCAGGCCTGATCCTGGCCCGAGACCCCCTCGATGGAGGAGAGGAGGTCGGCGGTGTACTCCCCAACCGACAGCGGATGGGCGAGCGGGCGAGCCAACGCCGCGAGTTCGGCGGGACGGCGGAGAAAGAATTCCGCAAGCCCCGCGGATGCTCCGAGAACGCGGATGAGTCTTCGAGCGCTCTCCGCCTCGGCCAGGATCGCCGCGGTCTCGAACGGGGCGGCCCGCTGAAGGGATCCGAGCATCCTGAGGGCCTGGTCCGGATCACCCGCCTCGACGAAGAATGCGAGGTAGGCGGAAGAGTCTCCCAACTCGTCGAGAAGCGCGGGCGTGCCCCCGAGTTCGGCGAAACCGAGCCTCGCGAGGTCTGTCAGAGCGGTTAGTTCGCGCGCCATTGCACCGCCCTACGCTTAGAGCATCTCCAGGTTGCTCTTCAACTCGTACGGCGTCACCTGGGCCCGATATTCGCGCCACTCCTGTCGCTTGTTGAGCAGCACGAAGTTGAAGACCTGCTCGCCGAGGGTCTCGGCGACGAGCTCCGACTCCTCCATGAGCGAAACGGCGTGATCGAGGCTTGCCGGCAGCTGGCTGTAGCCGAGCGCCTTGCGCTCCGCATCCGACAACTCCCAGACGTTGTCTTCCGCCTCGGCCGGCAGTTCGTAGCCTTCTTCGATGCCCTTGAGACCGGCGGCGAGAAGGAGCGAATACGCGAGGTATGGATTGGCAGCAGAGTCGATCGCGCGATATTCGACCCGGGCGCTCTGGCCCTTCCCCGGCTTATAGAGCGGTACCCGAACGAGCGCGGACCGATTGTTGTGGCCCCAGGTGACGAAACTCGGCGCCTCGCCGAGCTTGTTCTGCGATGCGCCGCCCCAGAGCCGCTTGTAGGAGTTGACGAACTGGTTGGTCACCGCGGTGATCTCGGGTGCGTGCCTCAGAAGCCCGGCGATGAACTGGCGGCCGATCTTGGACAGCTGGTATTGCCCGCCGGCGTCGAAGAACGCGTTGGTGTCGCCTTCGAAGAGCGACATATGGGTGTGCATTCCCGAGCCGGGCTCACCGGAGAGCGGCTTCGGCATGAACGTGGCGTAGACGCCCTGCTCGATCGCGACCTCTTTGATCACGGTGCGGAACGTCATGATGTTGTCGGCCGTTGTGAGCGCGTCAGCGTAACGGAGGTCGATCTCGTTCTGCCCGGGGCCGGCCTCATGATGGCTGAACTCGACGGAGATGCCCAGGTCTTCCAGCATGCGCACGGACCGGCGGCGGAAGTCGTGGGCCGTGCCTCCCGGAACATTGTCGAAGTAGCCGGCGTTGTCGACGGGCTGAGGGCCGTCTGCTCCATACTGCGAGCTCTTCAGGAGGTAGAACTCGACCTCCGGATGCGTGTAGAACGTGAAGCCACGCTCGGCCGCGGTCGCCAGAGTGCGCTTGAGAACGTTTCGCGGGTCGGCGACGGCGGGTTGCCCGTCGGGGGTGGTGATGTCGCAGAACATGCGGGCGGTCGGGTCGATCTCCCCGCGCCAGGGCAGGATCTGAAAGGTTCCGGGATCGGGGTGGGCGAGCACGTCGGCCTCGTACGAACGGGTCAAGCCCTCGATGGCGGAGCCGTCGAAACCGAGGCCCTCGGCGAAGGCACCCTCGACCTCTGCGGGAGCGATCGCGACGGACTTCAGGGTGCCGACGACATCCGTGAACCAGAGACGGATGAACTTGACGCCGCGTTCCTCAATTGTTCGGAGTACGAAGTCGCGCTGCTTGTCCATCTGCTCCTCTTAGTACGTCCATGGGGCGCGTCATCGAGACAGACCGGCCCGTCTATTAGGCTAGTGGCTATGCCCCGACTCTGCTTGGCACTGGGCCAGACCAATCCCGTCGTCGGTGACCTCGCCGCAAACTCGAAGCAGATATTCGAGGCCGCGAGAAAAGCCTCGGCCGCCGGTGCCGATCTGTTCGCCGTCGGAGAGATGGCACTGACCGGCTATCCGATCGAAGATCTCGCCTCACGCCCGAGCTTTCTGGTCGCCTCCCACGAGGCGGTGGATGCACTCGCCCGCGAGCTGCAGGAGGCCGGGCTCGGTGATCTCGTCGTCGTCGTTGGTCATCCCGACGGACCGTTCGAGCCACGATTGATCGGCACGAGCAACGCCCCGACGGCGATAGCCCAGAATCGGGCGAGCGTTCTTCAGCACGGCCATGTCAGGGCGCGGTATTCGAAACACCACCTGCCGAACTACTCGGTCTTCGATGAGTACCGAATCTTCGTCCCCGGCGACGAGTTGCTCATCCTTCGCGTCAAAGGGGTGGATGTCGCCCTCATCATCTGCGAAGACCTCTGGCGTGATGGTGGCCCGCTCGCCAAGCTCCTCGAGGCCGACGCCGGCGTGCTCCTCGTCATCAACGCCTCCCCGTTCGAGCGCGACAAAAACGACGTGCGGCTGCCGCTTGTGACGCGGCGTGCGGTCGAGACCGACACGATCGTCGCGTACGTCAACATCGTTGGCGGACAGGACGACCTCGTCTTCGACGGCGACAGTGTCGTCGTCGACGCGGCCGGCTCGATCCTCGGTCGCGCGCCGCAGTTCACGGAACACCTGCTCGTGGTTGACGTGGACGTTGCCGCCGCACGCGACACCGAGCTGCCGCCCTCGGTCGTGCGGGTCGAGCTGTCGGATCCGCGGGCGGTTGCGACATCCGACTCCCTCCGACCCGACGGCGAACGCGACATCGCGCTGCCCCTGGATGATCGCGAGCAGGTCTGGAACGCCCTCGTGCTCGGTCTTCGTGACTACGTCGACAAGAACGGGTTCCCCTCCGTCGTACTCGGACTGTCGGGAGGGATCGACTCCGCCGTGTCGGCCGCCATCGCCGCCGATGCCCTGGGTGCCGAGCGGGTCTACGGGGTGAGCATGCCGAGTCAGTACAGCTCGGATGGCTCGCGAAGCGACGCCGACGATCTCGCTCAGAATATCGGGCTGCACTACGCGACCGAGCCCATCGCCGACCTCGTGCTTCCGATCGAGACCCAGTTGACGCTGACCGGGACGGCCGCCGAGAACGTGCAGGCACGCATGCGCGGCATCATCCTCATGGGCCTGTCGAATCTGCACGGGCATCTCGTGCTGACGACGGGCAACAAGACCGAACTGTCGGTCGGATACTCGACCATCTATGGGGATTCCGCCGGTGGGTTCGCGCCGATCAAGGATGTTCCCAAACTGCTGGTGTGGGAACTGGCGCGCTGGCGCAATGAGCTGGCAGCATCCCGGGGTGAGACACCGCCGATCCCGGTCAACTCGATCGAGAAGCCCCCGAGTGCCGAACTGCGCCCCGATCAGACGGACCAGGACTCCCTTCCACCCTACGAGATCCTCGACGGGATTCTGGACGCTTACATCACGCGCAAACTCGGACGCGCCGACGTCATCGCGCTCGGCTTCGACACCGAGACCGTCGATTTCGTCACGCGTCTCGTCGACCGGTCAGAGTGGAAGCGCCGGCAGGGTGCGATCGGACCGAAGATAAGCGGCATGGCCTTCGGTCGAGATCGCCGGTTGCCCATCACCTATCGGCCTAACGACGAGCCGCTGCCCGGGGCACAGGTGCGCTCCTCCTGAACGAGTAACGTTGGCGCAATGACCGAACCAACGGCGGCAGCGGCGGCACAGGCGAGTCTCAAACGGGTGCGCACCCGGCACTTCCAGGGCGCGAAAGAGAACGGTGTGAAAATCACCGGCCTCACCAGTTACGACCAGCTGACGGCATCCATCTTCGATGCGGCGGGGATCGACTTCCTCCTGGTCGGAGATTCGGCCGGAAACAACGTCTACGGTTTCGACACGACGCTCCCCGTCACGATCGACCACCTGATCCCTCTCGCGAAGGCGGTCGCCGGATCGGTGAGCCGCGCCTTCGTGGTCGCCGACATGCCCTTCGGTTCCTATGAAACCGGACCGGATGAGGCACTTCACACCGCGTTCCGTTTCATGAAGGAGACGCAGGTACACGCCGTCAAGCTCGAGGGCGGGGTGCGCAGCGCAGAGCAGATCGCGCGGATCGTCGATGCGGGCATTCCCGTGATGGCACACATCGGGTTCACCCCGCAGAGCGAGCACAAGCTCGGCGGGCACATCATCCAGGGGCGTGGCGAGGGCGCTGAGCAGTTGCTCGCCGATGCTCATGCCGTCGAGGATGCAGGCGCGTTCGCCGTCGTACTCGAGATGGTTCCCTCGCTGATCGCGAAGCGCGTCACCGAAGAGCTCAAAATCCCGACCATCGGTGTCGGCGCGGGCCCGCATGTAGACGGCCAGCTACTCGTCTGGACCGACTGGGCGGGGCTGACGACCGGGCGGATTCCGCGGTTCGTCAAGCAGTACGCCAATCTGAGCGGCGTACTCACCGACGCCGTCAGGTCGTACATCTCGGATGTTTCGGATACGTCGTACCCCGCCACCGAGCACGAATACGAAGACTAGCGATTCATCGGGCCTGAGCGCCCTCAGTCGTTCTTCGCGTCGTCCTCTGCCCACTTGCGTGAACGTTCGGCAGCGATCTCCGGTGCTCTCGCTGCATCCTCACGGGTGGCGTAGGGCCCATCGACTTCCGACGAGAGCGACTGCTTGCCCTCCTCGATCTCTCCGGTACGGATGTTGCGATACCACTCGGCCATGACGGCTCCTTTCGCGTGCCTCAGATCGATCCTATTCCGAAGCAATTAGAGCGCGTCGTCGTCATGACCGACTATGGGCCACGTACCCTCGCCCACTGAGGTCGCCCGGGCCTCCGGCACTCTGGAAGAATGATCACATGGCTCACAAAGCGGTAGGCATCGACATCGGCGGCACCGGAATCAAGGGGGCCATCGTCGATGTCTCCAGCGGAAAGCTGCTGAGCGATCGCATCAAGGTGCCGACGCCGACAGGCGGGGAACCGAACGACATCGTCGAGACGGTGCAGGAGATCATCCGCAAACTCGGCAACGTCGGCAGGCGAGAACCGATCGGCATCTGTTTCCCCGCGGTCGTGATCAACGGGAGGACGCTGTCGGCCGCCAATGTGTCGAAAAGCTGGATCGGCCTCGAGGCGGAGAAGCTGTTCGAGAAGAGCCTCGGTCGGGACATCCACTTCGTCAACGACGCGGACGCCGCCGGCTATGCCGAGTCGATCTACGGTGCTGCAGACAAGAAAAAGGGTCTTGTGATCCTCACGACGCTCGGCACCGGTATCGGCAGCGCCATCATCTATGACGGGGTGCTCGTGCCGAATGCCGAGCTCGGCCACCTCGAGCTCGAAGGCGTCGACTACGAGACGAAAGCGTCGTACTCGGCGAAGGAACGAGAGAATCTCACCTGGGTGCAGTGGGCCGCTCGACTCCAGGTCTATTACGACGCACTGATCACGCTGTTCCACCCGGATCTCATCATCGTCGGTGGCGGTGTCTCGAAGCAGTATGCGGACTTCTTACCGCTGCTGAAAATCGAGACCCCCATCGTTCCAGCCACTCTGCGGAACAACGCTGGAATCATGGGTGCCGCGGCTCTCGCCTCGGGTAAATAAGGCTTTCTCAGCTAATCCGTATGGCTTTTCCCACCACACGTTAGGGTTCCGTTAGGGACCGACATGCAGTGTCCCGGCGGCGATTGACTCGTCTGTGCGTGCCGCTGTGGTGCGCTTTCACGCGGAGGAATCCATGCTCGATCTTGTCTACCTGGTCGGTGCCGTCGCCCTGTTCGGTGTCGTCGCCCTCGTTGCCTGGGGGGTAGAGAAACTGTGATCTTCTTCACCATTCTCAGCCTCGTGCTCGCCATCGCCGCGCTGGTCTACCTCGTCTACGCGCTCATCAAACCGGAGCGTTTTTAGTGAACAACACCCTGCTCTTCATCCTTCAGGGACTCACCATCGTCGTCGTGCTCGGGCTGATCTACCGCCCACTCGGTGACTATATGGCGTCGGTTTACACGACCGAGAAGAACCTCAAACCCGAGCGTGGCCTCTACCGGGTCATCGGGGTCAATCCGAAGTCCGAACAGACCTGGCCGGTTTACCTGCGCAGCCTCCTCGCTTTCTCGGCGATCGGCGTTCTGCTGGTCTACGGGGTACAGCGGCTCCAGGAGTTCCTGCCGTATTCGCTCGGACTACCTCCCGTCGAACAATCACTCGCCTGGAATACGGCGATCTCCTTTGTGACGAACACCAACTGGCAGTCTTACTCGCCCGAGCTCACGATGGGGTATACCGTTCAGCTCATCGGGCTCGCCGTGCAGAACTTCGTTTCGGCAGCGGTCGGAATCGCCGTTGCCATCGCCCTGATCCGCGGGCTAGCCGCTCGCCGCTCTGGCACCATCGGCAACTTCTGGGTCGACCTGACCCGTGGGGTGACGAGAATTCTGCTCCCACTCTCGCTGCTCATCGCGGTCGCGCTGGTCATCGGCGGTGTCATCCAGAACTTCACCGGCTTTCAGCACATCACGACGCTGACGGGCGGGTCGGCGACGATCCCCGGCGGACCGGTTGCATCGCAGGAGGCGATCAAGGAACTCGGCACGAACGGCGGTGGCTTCTTCAACGCCAACTCCGCGCATCCGTTCGAGAACCCGAGTGGCTGGACCAACATCTTCGAGATCATCGTCATGCTCGCGATCCCGTTCACACTGCCACGCACCTTCGGCAAGATGGTCGGCGACAACCGCCAGGGCTACGCGATCCTCTCGGCGATGGGCATCATCTGGATCGTCTCCGGTGCTCTGCTCACCCTGCTCGAATCCCTCGGAAACGGCACGGCGAGCCAGCTGGCGGGCGGGGCGATGGAGGGTAAGGAGACCCGCTTCGGCATCGTCGGATCGACTCTGTTCGCCACCTCGAGCACCCTGACATCGACCGGCGCCGTCAACTCCATGCACGACAGCTACACGTCGCTCGGAGGTGGCCTGACGATGCTCAACATGATGCTCGGTGAGGTCGCCCCGGGTGGTGTCGGATCGGGTCTCTACGGAATCCTCATCATGGCCGTCGTCGCCGTCTTCATTGCCGGGCTCATGGTCGGTCGAACCCCGGAATACCTCGGGAAGAAGCTCGGCGCACGAGAAGTGAAACTCGCGAGCATCTACATCCTCATCACCCCGACCATCGTGCTCGCCGGAACGGCGCTCAGTTTCGCCTTTCCAGCGGTCGAGAAGTCGGTGACCGGAACCTCGATGGCCAACACCGGGCTGCACGGCTATTCCGAAGTGCTGTACGCCTTCACCTCGGCCGGGAACAACAACGGCTCCGCCTTCGCCGGGCTGACGGCGAGCACCCCCTGGTTCGACACGGCTCTCGGTGTCGCGATGCTGCTCGGGCGATTTCTGCCGATCGTGTTCGTTCTCGCGCTCGCCGGATCATTCGCAGCCCAAGACAAAGTGCCGGTCACGGCGGGAACGCTGCCGACCCATCGCCCCCAGTTCATCGGGCTTCTCATCGGCGTGATCATCGTGGTCTCGGCCCTCACCTATCTCCCCGTTCTAGCGCTAGGTCCACTAGCAGAAGGACTCAAGTAAGCCCATGTCAAGCACTCTCATTCAGCCCACCGGCACGACGCCGGGTTCGTCTCCCGAGCGAAAGAAATCGACCGCGTTCAGCGGTAGGCAGCTCATCGCCGGCATCCCGGGCGCGCTTCGTAAGTTCGATCCGCGGCTCATGTGGCACAACCCCGTCATGTTCGTCGTGGAGGTCGGCGCAGCACTCACCACAGTGCTCGCGATCGCGCAGCCGTTCGTCGGAAGCCAGTCGACGTCATCCGCCTCCCCGACGTCGCTCGCCTTCATCTGGTCGATCGCGGTCTGGCTCTGGCTGACCGTGCTCTTCGCCAACATGGCCGAGTCGGTGGCCGAGGGCCGCGGCAAAGCTCAGGCCAAGAGCCTTCGCGACAGCCGCACGAGCACGATGGCCAACCGCGTGGCGGCCTACGACGAAGTGGCGGATGCCGCGGCGGAACACTCCGCCTTCGAGCAGGTCGCCTCGTCGGACCTCACCCTCGGCGACACTGTCGTCGTGGTGGCGGGCGAACCGGTCCCGGGCGATGGCGACATCATCTGGGGCATCGCGTCAGTGGATGAGTCCGCCATCACCGGAGAGTCGGCTCCTGTCGTCCGCGAATCCGGTGGAGACCGCAGTGCCGTCACCGGCGGAACGCGAGTGCTCTCCGACCGCATCGTCGTTCGCATCACGTCCCGTCCGGGTGAGACCTTCGTCGACCGGATGATCAAGCTCGTCGAGGGCGCTTCTCGGCAGAAGACCCCGAACGAGATCGCGTTGAACATCCTGCTCGCTAGCCTGACGATCATCTTCGTCGTCGTGGTGCTCATCATCAATCCGATTGCGCAGTACTCGAATGCCTCGCAGAGCGTTCCGGTGCTCGTGGCTCTGCTCGTCTGCCTCATCCCGACGACGATCGGTGCGTTGCTCTCGGCTATCGGCATCGCCGGAATGGACCGCCTTGTGCAGCACAATGTGCTCGCAATGTCGGGACGTGCCGTCGAGGCAGCCGGCGACGTGACGACGTTGCTGCTCGACAAGACCGGAACGATCACCTACGGAAACCGACGAGCCGCGGAGTTCGCCACCCTGTCCGGGGTCAGTCCGGAGCGCCTCGCTAAGGCCGCGGCCACATCCTCGCTCAGCGACCCGACGCCGGAGGGAAAATCGATCCTCGACCTCGCCCGTGAACAGCATTACTCGGTTCCGGACAGCGTTGAGGGGACGGTCGTTCCCTTTACAGCCCAGACGCGGATGAGCGGCGTCGACTACGCCGATGGCAGCCAGGTGCGTAAAGGCGCCGGTTCGATGGTCGCAGCCTGGGTCGCCGAGAGCAGCACGCTCGGCGCCAAGCAGCAACAGGAACTCGATGCGATCGTCACCCGGATCTCGGAGAGCGGCGGAACGCCACTCGTCGTCGCCGAGCGCGACGTGGCCGGGTCGGCATCCGTTCTCGGCGTCGTCTATCTCAAGGACGTCGTCAAGACCGGACTCGCCGAACGATTCGCCGACCTGCGTCGGATGGGCATCCGAACCGTCATGATCACCGGTGACAACCCGCTGACCGCGAAGGCGATCGCCGCGGAAGCCGGCGTCGACGATTACCTCGCCGAGGCGACTCCGGAAGACAAGATGGAGCTCATCAAGAAGGAGCAGCAGGGCGGAAACCTCGTGGCCATGACCGGCGATGGCACGAACGATGCTCCGGCACTCGCCCAGGCGGATGTCGGCGTCGCGATGAATACCGGCACCTCGGCCGCAAAGGAGGCCGGCAACATGGTCGACCTCGACTCCGACCCGACGAAGCTCATCGATATCGTCGCCATCGGCAAGCAGCTGCTCATTACCCGCGGATCGCTGACGACCTTCTCGATCGCCAACGACGTCGCGAAATACTTCGCCATCATCCCGGCGATGTTCGTCGCCAGCTTCCCCGGGCTCGCAGCGCTGAACTTCATGCACCTGCACTCGCCGGCATCCGCGATCCTGTCGGCTGTCGTCTTCAATGCGCTCATCATCATCGCGTTGATCCCGCTGGCACTCCGCGGAGTCACCTACCGCGCGACGACAGTCTCGAAGATTCTCGGGCGGAACATCCTGATCTACGGAGTCGGTGGCCTGATCGCCCCGTTCATCGGGATCAAGCTCATCGACCTCGTGATCTCGCAGATCCCCGGCTTCTAA
>JAYVNU010000181.1:0-4443 GCA_043758345.1 Lacisediminihabitans sp. | reverse complement strand
GTGACGGCACGGTCGTCGCTGCGACCAACCCCGATGTGAAGGGGGCGTTCGAGTCCGTGTTGAAGGCGAGCTCTACGGAGTCCTCGCACCTCACCCAGTGGAGCAACGACTGGTCGGCCGGCATGGCCAACGGCGCTTATGCGACGATGCTGTGCCCGGCATGGATGCTCGGAGTCATTCAGGGCGATACTCCCAAGGCGACCGACTGGAAGATCGCCAACGTGTTCCCGAATGGCGGAGGAAACTGGGGAGGCTCATTCCTGCTCGTTCCCACCCAGGGCAAGCACACCGCTGAAGCCAAGGCTCTCGTCGACTGGATCACCGCGCCAGCCCAGCAAATCAGGGCCTTCAAGGTCGCTGGCACTTTCCCGAGCCAGGTCGCGGCATACACCGACCCCACCCTCACGGGCGCGACGAACGCTTTCTTCAACAATGCGGCGATCGGAAAGATCTATATCGATCGCGCCAATGCGGTGAAGGTGACCCCCTTCAAAGGCACCCAGTACGGATCCATCATGACCGCCGTGCAGAACGGTCTCACGCGAGTGGAGACCGGAACGCAGTCCGTCTCGGACTCCTGGACCCAGGTAGTCACCGACATCAAGGCGCTCGGCTAGGCCGTCGAGCATCACCCGGGTCGCCCGTTTCCGCGGGCGACCCGGCCCTCGGACGCCGCAGTATTTTTTACACCGCAGTATTTCGCACCTCTAGGACTCGCACCATGACAACCTCCACACTCCGGGTGGCGCAACGCACCCCTCGCAGGATCGCCCTCAGCCAGAAGCTTGGTCGCTGGGACATCCGCTTCTCGCCCTATCTCTACATCTCGCCATTCTTCCTGCTCTTCGCCATCGTCGGCCTGTTCCCTCTGCTGTACACCGGCTGGGTATCACTCCACGCCTGGGACCTTATCGGCGGCCAGGGGGCCTTCATCGGCGGTGACAACTTCTTCTGGGTGCTTCAGCAGCAGAAATTCTGGATCGCCCTGCGCAACACCTTCAGCATCTTCCTGCTCTCATCGGTGCCGCAGATCATCATCGCCCTCGTGATCGCGGCGGTGCTTGACACCAACCTACGAGGCAAGACGTTCTGGCGCATGGGAGTACTGCTTCCGTACATCGTGATGCCCGTGGCGGTCTCTCTCATCTTCAGCAACATGTACGGCGACAAGTACGGTCTCGTGAACACGCTGCTCGGGTACGTCGGAATTCCGGGCATCCAGTGGCACTCGAATCCCCTTGCGAGCCAGTTCGCCATCGCCACCATGGTCAACTTTCGGTGGACCGGATACAACGCTCTCATCCTTCTGGCAGGCATGCAGGCCATCCCTCGGGACTATTACGAAGCGGCCACCATCGACGGGGCCGGGGCGCTGCGTCGCTTCTTCTCGATTACCGTGCCGCAGTTGCGGCCAACGCTCATCTTCGTGATCATCACCGCCACGATCGGCGGGCTCCAGATCTTCGACGAGCCACGCCTGTTCGACCAGTACGGCACCGGCGGCGCCAACAGCCAGTGGCTCACTCTCACCATTTATCTTTATAACCTCGGCTGGGGCCAGCTCAACTTCGGCCGTGCCGCCGCGGTCGCCTGGCTCCTGTTCCTGGTGATCGTGCTGATCGGACTCGTGAATCTCGGCATCACCCGCCGGATCGCCAGCAACGAAGGACGCAAGTCATGACCGTCTCCTCCCCTCTTCGACCACGCGGGCGCTTCCTCACGATCGGCCGACCGAGCCCGATCGTTTACGCGTTCCTCGCGGTCGTGATGTTCGCCTCGGTCTTTCCCCTCTACTGGTCGTTTCTCATCGGCAGCGGGGATTCCTCGACCATCAACGACCCGAACATGTCGTGGTGGCCGGGAGGTAACTTCATCGCCAACGCGGCATCCGTCATCAACAACGGGAGTGTCAACTTCTGGAAGTCGCTCGGCAACAGCATCATCGTCTCTACCGTCGTCTCCGCGTCGGTCGTCTTCTTCTCTACTCTCGCCGGCTACGCATTTGCCAAGCTGCGCTTTCGTGCCAAAAGGGGCCTGCTGGTGTTCGTTGTCGCCACCACAGCGGTACCAACACAGCTCGGAGTTGTACCCCTCTTCATCGCGATGTCGGCGTTCGGCTGGACCGGCACGCTCGGCGCGGTAATCGTGCCGGCGCTCGTGAGCGCCTTCGGCGTGTTCTGGATGACCCAATACATTAGCCAGGCGCTGCCCGACGAGCTGGTGGAAGCCGGCCGTATCGACGGCGCCAACATGTTCCAGACCTTCTGGTACATCGGGCTGCCATCCGCCCGGCCGGCGGCGGCGATGCTCGCACTGTTCACCTTCATCACCACCTGGACCAATTTCTTCTGGCCGTTCATCGTGCTGAATGCAAGCAACCCCACCCTGCCGGTGTCGCTCGCGACGCTGCAGGCCAACTACTTCATCGACTACTCCATCGTTCTTGCGGGAGTGCTGCTCGCCACCCTCCCGCTCATCGCTCTGTTCATGCTTGCGGGACGGCAGTTGGTGGCGGGGATAATGCAGGGAGCCGTAAAAGGATGACAAGCACTCGGATGACAAGCACTCGAATGACAAGCAATGAAGGGATGGCCCCCATGACCATCGACACCGCAGCACTGGCCACGACCGCCCGAAGCGCCCGCGCGTTTCCGCCGGACTTCCTCTTCGGAGCCGCGACGGCCGCCTACCAGATCGAGGGAGCGGCCCACGAAGACGGCCGCACCGATTCGATCTGGGATGTCTTCTGCCGCGTTCCCGGTGCGGTAGTGCACGGCGACACCGGGGACGTCGCCTGCGACCACTACCACCGCTATCCGGATGATGTGGCGTTGATGGCCGACCTCGGGTTGCAGGCATACAGGTTCTCTACCTCCTGGTCGCGGGTGCGTCCGGACGGTGGGCACGTCAACAAGCAAGGACTTTCCTTCTACTCGAAGCTCGTCGATCAGCTGCTCGAGAAGAACATCACACCGTGGCTCACGCTCTATCACTGGGACCTCCCGCAGGCGCTCGAGGAGAAGGGTGGCTGGGCCAACCGGGACACCGCCTACCGGTTCGCTGAATACGCCGCGACCGTGCACGATGTGCTCGGTGACCGCGTGGATTCCTGGACCACTCTCAATGAGCCGTGGTGTGCATCCTTTCTCAGCTATATCGGCGGAGAACACGCGCCGGGTCGCCAGGACGTGCCCGCCGGGCTCGCCGCCGCGCATCACCTGCTGCTTGGTCACGGACTCGTCGTGCGGGAGCTCCGCAAACGCGACCCCACCCTGCAGCTGGGCATCACGCTCAACCTCACGGTGGCCGACCCGGTCGATCCGTCCGATGCCGGGGACCGTGACGCCGCACGACGCATCGACGGCCAGTTCAACCGGTTCTTTCTCGATCCGATCTTTCGGGGCGAGTATCCGCGCGATGTGCTGCAGGATGTTGCGGGCAACGGATTCGAGGCCGTCGTGCACCCCGGAGATCTCGCGATCATTTCGACCCCGATCGATGCCCTCGGCGTCAACTACTACCACGGTGACTTCGTGAGCATGCGGCCCGGCGCGAACGAGACATCCACCGCCGCGCCATCCGAACGACCGAAGCGCTCGCCGTTCCCCGCTGCGGACGGTGTGCACTGGCGCTCACGCGGCCTGCCGCTCACCGCGATGGACTGGGAGGTGCAGCCGGAGGGACTCACTCGCCTCCTGCGCCGGGTACACGACGAATACAGCGGCCCGCTTGGAGTCGCCCTCTCGGTGACCGAAAACGGTGCGGCCTACAACGATGTGGCCAACGCGGATGGTTTGGTCGACGATGTCGACCGCCGGGACTTCCTCACCGCTCACCTCGATGCCATTCTCGATGCCGTCGAGGGAGGAGTGCCAGTGAAGGGGTACTTCTACTGGTCGCTGCTCGACAACTTCGAGTGGGCGAGCGGCTTCTGTCCGCGCTTCGGCCTCCACTCGGTCGACCGCGCCACCGGCGTCCGCACGGTCCGCCCCAGCGCGCAGATCTACGCGAACGTGGCCCGCACCGGCATGGTGAGCAAGAAGGACATCGACGCGCAGAAGCCGTACGGCACCCCCGCGTACTGCGAGTGACGCGCCAGGCCAACCAGTCGACGGAGATGAGCGAGCACGTACGCCCCATGGACACCTCGGAGACGGCATCGCGCCGCTACTTCGAGCTCCTGCGGGCGCGCTCGCCTGCACAGCGGGCGGCGATCCTCGCCGGCCTCGTGAGCTCGGTCCGGCAGCTCGCCAGGGCGTCAGTGGAGCTCGCTCACCCTGCTGCGTCCCAACGCGAGATCGACGCGCGCGTCGCTGCGCGCCTCTACGGCAGCGAGATCGCCGCGCGTTTCTATCCCGGCGTGGACATCGCGTGACGAGCACGGGTTCCGACCCCATCGCGATCGCGCTGCGGGTCGCGACGGCCATCGAGTCGGCGCAGGGA
>JAYVNU010000180.1:0-13419 GCA_043758345.1 Lacisediminihabitans sp. | reverse complement strand
GGTGCCCCCACAGGGATTCGAACCCTGACTGGGACGATTTTAAGTCGTCTGCCTCTGCCGATTGGGCTATGGGGGCGAGCGTCGAGCACGCGAGGGCGGATCCCGGGCGCGCTGCCGAGTTTACGAGATACCCGCCCGGCCAGATTCCCCGTGATTGTTCTACTTCGGGACGAGAGTTCGCGGGCGCCCATGAACAATTGACCCGTAGCAGAACAATCGCGGGGCGAGCCGAGCGCGCAGCATGACCGGCCGCGACTACTTCGCGGCGGGCGCCGTCGCCTTCGGACGCGACGCGAACTCCTCGAACGCTTCCTTCGGGTGCTCGCGTGCCTCCATGGAGACGATGTCCCGTCCGAGTAGCGCATTGCTGACCCAACCGCCGACGACGCGGATCTTGCGCTCCCAGGTCGGCATCGCGAGACCGTGGTAACCGCGGTGCATGAACCATGCCGGGACTCCGGTGATACCGATCTTGCCGGACTGGAAGGCACCCTCGCCGAGGCCGAGCCCCGCGACGGCACCGAGGTTCTTGTGGAAGTACTCCTTCGGCTTCTCGCCGCGCAGCTCCGCGAGGAGATTGTCTGCCATGAGCTTGCCCTGGCGAACCGCGTGCTGGGCGTTCGGAACGCAGAATCCACCGACACCGGCACCGGTGAGGTCGGGAACGGCGCTCACATCGCCGGCACCCCAGGCATCCGGAACAACACCGTCGTCGTTGATGACGCGGAGGTCGGGCTGAACGCGCAGGCGACCGCGTTCCTCAATCGGCAGGTCGGTGTTCTTCAACATCGGTGTCGCCATCACGCCGGCCGTCCAGACGATCAGGTCGGTCGCGAACGATTCGCCAGTCGAGAGCTCGATGTTGCCGCCGACCGCGGAGGTGAGCTGGGTGTTCAGGTGAATCTCGGCTCCGCGCTGGGCGAACGTCTTGATAACCCAGAGACTGGTCTTCAGCGACACCTCGGGCATGATGCGACCCATGGCCTCGATCAGGTGGAAGTGGGTGTCTTCGAAACGGATGCCCGGGTACGACTTGAGCAGCGCACTCGCGAAGCTGCGCAGCTCACCGAAGATCTCGATGCCGGCGAAACCACCGCCGATGACCGTGAATGTCAGCAGCCGGTCACGCTCCGGGCCGGGCTCGAGCAGCGCGGCCTTGTCGAAGTTGGTGAGCACCTTGTCACGGATCGCGACGGCCTCTTCGATGTTCTTGAGGCCGATGGCCTCATCCGCGACGCCCGGAATCGGGAACGTGCGTGACACCGCGCCGGCGGTGACGACGATCGTGTCGTACTCGTGCTGCCACGGCTCCCCGACCTCGGGCGTGATCGTCACCGTCTTGGCGGCGTGATCGATGCTCGTGACCCGCGCCGTGACGACGTGCGTGGTCTTCAGGTGCCGACGATGCGAGACGACGGCGTGCCGCGGCTCGATCGATCCGGCCGCGACTTCCGGCAGGAACGGCTGGTACTGCATGTACGGGAGCGGGTCGACCATCGTCACTTCGGCCTCGCCCGCTCGCATTTTCTTTTCGAGCTTCCAGGCTGTGTAGAAACCGGCATATCCGCCGCCGACGATCAGGATTTTAGGCACGCAGATAGCCTACTATTCGCGCCGCGCCCGCTTGTGCGCCCGCGCAGCACCGCGAACGAGGAATACCGCGAGGGCGATGAACATCGCGTAAATGAGAAGGGGCAGTGCGGTGTCGCGAAGGGACTGCAGGCTCGGCAGCACCGATCCGAAGGGCGACGCGGGCGCCGCGGCCAGCTTCGGTACGGGCGCCGGCGAGATGGTCGCGGTGGATGTCGGCCCCGGAGTGGATGTCGCCCGCCGGTTCAGCCGGATCCACTCGGTGAGCGCGTCGGCCGGGTTGGTAGCGACGCTCGGAACGTCGGCCACGACGGCCGCCGCCGCGGTGATGAGGCCGCTCCCGTAGATGATCGCCGCGCCGGCGGGCGTCGCGGTGGCGGTGAGCCGATTGATCGCATTGCCCGCGGTGATCCCCGGATGGGATGCCACTATCAACGCGAGCAGCCCGGAGACGATGGGCGCCGCGCCGCTCGTGCCGGCCCACTGGTAGTAGTTGCCGCCCGGACCTGCTCCGACGAGATCCTCACTCGGGGCCGAGACGGAGAGGGTGATGCCCTGCGAGGAGGCGTCGAAACTCGCCTTCCCGTTGCGGTCGACTCCGGCCACTGTCACGACGCCGGGTATCGTCGCCGGTGCACCGACCTCCGTTGCGCCGCTCCCCCGGTTGCCCGCCGCGGCCACCACGATGACGTTGTGGTTCATCGCGTAGAGGAAGGCGGCGTCCCAGCTCGGTGGCCAGTCGAGCGTGCTGCGGGTGAGCGACATGTTGATGATGTTCGCCCCATGGTCGACCGACCAGCGGACCGCGGCCGCGATCTGGTCGTCGGAACTGACCTTGCCGACGCCGAACCCGACCGACACGGAGAGCAGGCTCGCGGCCGGCGCTACACCGATCACGCCGGCACCCGATCCGTGGCCGTGCCCAGCGAGCATCGACGCCACCATGGTGCCGTGCTGGCTGTCGGTGCCGATCGGCGTCTGGCCGTTCGCACTGCCGATCCCAGAGACATCCGTTCCGCCTGTGACGACACCGGTGAGATCCGGATGTGACCCGTCGATCCCGGTGTCGATCACCGCGATCGTGACGCCCGCTCCCCGCGTGGTGTTCCACGCGGTCGTGAAACCGTAGCTGCCGAGCCAGTATTCGCGGTCGCGGATCGTGTCGGCGGATGCCGGACTCGCCACGATGAGGCTGGCACCCAGTGCGAGCAGAAGAGTCGCGGCCACCGCTCGGGCGACAGCAGCCCGACTGCCGGACCCGATGCTACGGATGCTGCGACGGGCGCGGTTCACCCGTACGAGACGCACTGGCATACCATCGGCGACCAGGCCGCGCGCTCGAGCGCGAGGTCGCCGATCACGTTGACACCCGGTCCGGCGGCGAGCGAGTGAGCCGCGAGCGCGTGAAGGCATTTCACCCGGGTCGGCATACCACCCGCGGAGATCCCCGCGATCTCTTCGACGAACTCGATGCTCTCACGGTCGGCGATGTAGGAGCGGTGTGCGGCTGAGTAGCCCGCTGCGACGGCGTCGTCAGCGAGCAGTGAGGCGAGCTCCGGCATGACACTGGTCGCCTCGAGGGTCGAGATGGCCGCCGTCGCCGCGGGGTGCGACAGGTAGTAGAGGGTGGGAAACGGGGTTCCGTCGTCGAGCCGCGGACTGGTCGAGACAACGGTCGGCGAACCGCAGACGCAGCGCGCGGCGATGCCGATCACAGTGCGAGCCGGGCGGCCCAGCTGATGCGAGACGGTGGCGATATCCGCTTCGGATGGCGCTTCGAACGGCGGTCTGGTCACGAGGGTCAGTGCGTGCCGGAGGTAGCCGGGGTGCCGTCGCCGATGACCGGGGCGATGAGCTTATTCGCGGGCGCGTCGCTGAGACCCGCGGTGAATACCGACGAGAGCATCGACTTGACCCAGTCGACCTCGGTCGTCTGGATCTTGTTGCTGATCGGCTGTCCGCCAGCCTTCGCCGTGGTCGGATCGTCGTTGATGACGAGATAGCTGTAGTCACCGGGCAGAACGTAGCTCAGACGCTCGCGGGCCTGAGCCTCGATGTAGTTCGGGTCGCTCCAGCGCGCCTTCTGCTGGGCGAGATCGACGAGGGAACCGTTTGATGCCCTCACCTGCGCCTGCAGTTGCGAGATCTGCTGGCGCTGCTCGATGACCACGCGAAGTGAGGGAGCGAGCACGACGATGGAGAGCACGATCAGGCCGAGCGCCGTGATCGCAAAACCGGAGAGCCGGATGCTTCGCAACCACTGCCCGGACGCCCCCTCCTCGGGCATGGCGACCGGCACACGCTCGGTACGGATGCGTGCGGCGCTTTCCGCTCCCGGGCCGGACTTCGGTTTTGCCATAGAGAGGAGCCTAAACGGGAAGGGTGAAAGGAGACCGTTCGACAGGCTCAGGGAACGAGACATCCCGTGCCTGAGCCCGTCTGTGAACGGGACCGCTAGGCCGAGTGCCGCGGGAAGGCGGCGCGACCGGCGTAGTGGGCGGCATCGCCGAGCTCCTCCTCGATGCGCAGGAGTTGGTTGTACTTGGCGACGCGCTCGCTGCGAGCGGGTGCTCCGGTCTTGATCTGGCCGGCATCCGTCGCGACGGCGAGGTCGGCGATGGTCGTATCTTCCGTCTCACCGGAGCGGTGCGACAGGATCGCGGTATAGCCGTGGCGCTGGGCGAGGCTGACAGCATCCAATGTCTCGGTGAGAGTTCCGATCTGGTTCACCTTGACGAGAATCGAGTTGCCGGCCTTCAGGTCGAGACCCTTCTGCAGGCGCACCGGGTTCGTGACGAACAGGTCGTCTCCGACGATCTGGAGCTTGTCGCCGAGCTCGGTCGTGAAGTGCTGGTAGCCCTCCCAGTCGTCCTCCTGCAGCGGGTCTTCGATCGACACGAGGGGGTAGTTCGCCGCGAGGTCCGTGAAGTACGCGGTGAGGTCGAGCGCAGAAAGTTCCTTGCCCTCGAAGTGGTACGAGCCATTCGAGTAGAACTCGGATGCCGCAACATCCGTCGCGAGAGCGATCTGGGTTCCCGGGGTGAAGCCGGCCTGCTCGATCGCGGCGACGATGAGGTCGAGCGCTTCGCGGTTGCTCGAGAGGTTCGGTGCGAATCCGCCCTCGTCGCCGAGGCCCGTCGACAGGCCCTTCGAGTGGAGGAGCGACTTGAGCGAGTGGTAGGTCTCCACGCCCCAGCGCAGCGCCTCGCGGAACGTCTCGGCGCCGAGCGGCACGATCATGAATTCCTGAACATCGATGTCGTTGTCGGCGTGCGATCCACCGTTGATGATGTTGAGAAGCGGCACCGGAAGGGTGTGCGCATTCGGACCGCCGAGGTAGCGGAAAAGGGGAAGGTCGAGCGAATCCGCCGAGGCCTTCGCGACAGCGAGCGAGACACCGAGGATTGCGTTCGCGCCGAGCTTCTTCTTGTTGTCGGTGCCGTCGAGGGCGATCATCTCGGCATCGATGATGCGCTGATCGGTGGAGTCGAAGCCCTCGATGGCCGGGCCGAGCACGTCGATGACGGCGGCAACCGCCTTCTCGACACCCTTTCCGCCGTAGCGGCTCTTGTCCCCATCGCGAAGTTCATAGGCCTCGAATGCACCGGTGGATGCGCCCGACGGCACGGCCGCGCGGGCGACGACTCCGTCATCCAGAAGCACTTCGACCTCGATGGTCGGGTTTCCCCGCGAGTCGAGAATTTCGCGGGCGCCAACTGCCTCGATCAAAGCCACGACAGGTTCTCCTCTATATCTTGTGAAGCGTGTGTGATTTCTTGTGATGCGTGTGGGCGGAGCGGCTCCGTGCCGGTCCGAGCGCTCACGATCCTACCGGCGCAGACGCCTCAGCGTTCCGGGGTCACCCACTCGATCAGCACGAGAAGGGCAGCGTTCACCCCTTCGACATCTCGCGATACGTGCAGGTCGTGATGAAGGCCGCGAAGAGCCGCGCGAAGCACTCTCGCCTCACGCTCCGCCCGAAGTGCGGTGAGCCCTTCGGCGATTCCGAGTTCGACGAGCGAACTGTTCCAACTCTGCCGCAGAACGCGCATGAGTGACTCGTCTTCGACAGCATCCGACATCGGATTGGTCAGCGAGATCATCAGGTCGAGGTAGACCCGGTTGCCGGGATGCAGGTACGACTCCCACGACTTGGCGAGGTACTCCGCCCGGGTGGATGCGGTCATCCGATAGTCGTCTCCGGCAGCGATCTGCCTGTCTCGAAGGCGCAACATGACCGAGCCGAGCAGCCGCTCCCGCGAGGCGAAGTGATACTGCAGCATTCGATGGCTCGTACCGACCTCTTCGGCGATCATGCGGAGCGATGCCCGGGTGTCGTCGGTCTGTTCGAAGTAGTCTGTCGTGCGCTCGAGCAACAGGTCGCCGGCCGATCCGGGTGCGGGCAACTCGAACGGTCGTGAACTGGCGTCGGCCACGTGTGGTGCTCCCCTGTCGCTCTCAGCGTTCTCGTTCGAGTGCACGGAACTGCAGATCGCCGGTTGCGAGTGTTGCCCGAGCCGTCACGTTGGCCACCCTGGTGAAACCGGATGCCGCCAGCTGTTCGAGCAGCGGCTTGAGGTTGCGGGGCGCGCGCTCCAGACGCACGCGTTTGCCCTCGGCGACGAGGCCAGCCTTCAGCCGCATCAGCGCGGGCAACTCGACGTCGTGGTCGTAGATGAGCGCGATGGCATCAGAGTCCGCTGTTGCGGCCGTGTCGACCAGGTCGACGATTCGCTCGAATCCGATCGAGAATCCGGCAGCGGGAACATCGGTGCCGAGGAAACGCCCGATCATGCCGTCGTACCGACCGCCGCCGCCGAGGGCGCTCGTCGACGACGGGTGCGAGATCTCGAAGATGGTGCCGGTGTAGTACCCCATACCGCGAACGAGAAACGGGTCGAACTGCACGACCGGCGAACCCTGGCCGGCGTCTACCGCCAGGCCGATCGCCGCCAGCTCGGCAATGACGGCCGCATCCGCTCCGGGCGGGAGCCGCTTCGCGATCAGACGCTCACCGAACGAGAGGAACTCCATCGTCTCCGGGCGGTCGAAGAATCGCTCCAACGCATCGCCGGGGAGACCCTTCTCACGAAGCTCCGCAACCACGCCGTCTTGACCGATCTTGTCGAGCTTGTCGATCGTGATCAGCACCGAATCGTGGTCTTTCGAGTCGAAATCAAGCGCGTCGAGCATTCCGATGAGCAGGCGACGATCGTTGATCCGGATGCTCCAGTCGGTGAGCCCGAGCGCATCGACGGTCGCCGCGGTCGCCGCCATCAACTCGATCTCGGCGAGCGGACCGGCCTCGCCGATGATGTCGATGTCGGCCTGGATGAACTGCCGGTAGCGCCCCTTCTGCGGACGCTCCGCCCTCCACACCGAGGCGATCTGGATGGAGCGGAACACCGCAGGAAGTTCTGCCCGGTGGGTCGCGTAGAACCTCGCGAGCGGCACGGTGAGATCGAATCGAAGACCGAGGTCTGCGAGCTCGAGGGGATCTGTGGCCACGGCGAGGTCATCCGGTGCCAATCCGCGCTTCAATACGGCGAAGCCGAGCTTCTCGTTATCGCCGCCGAGACCCGAATGCAGGCGAGCGGAATCCTCCATCACCGGAGTCTCGATCTCCTCGAAACCGTGAGCCGAATAGACGGAGCGGATGACGCCGAGCACGCGTTCGCGCCTGGCCTTCTCTGCGGGGAGGAAATCCCGCATCCCGCGCGGAGGATTCACCTGGCTGGCCATCTGCCCATTGTTCCATTCCGCCGGACGGCGAAATTCACTCCGTGGAAACAAAAGGCTTCCGCGCGACCAGCAATTCGCGTAGTCGACCGCCGCAAATTCCGAGTGCGCGCTCGAAGGATGCTGTCGCGCGCTCGTCGTCGTCGCGCATCTCCAGCATGGTCGCCTCGAATTCGAGCCGCAGGAGTTGTCGGCTGCGATGCTCGAGTCCGAGTCTCCAGGCCACGCGGAACTTCTCAACGTGGGCGTCGACATCGGTGAGATCGCCGTGGAAGTCGGGTTCGACCGCATCCTGCCGCTCGGTGAGCTCCGAGACCACCGCTGGCTTTTGCGCCGGGTGGAGGCTCGTGCCCTCGCAGAGTCATAACGCACGTTTTGTTTTTACAGCCGCGGGGGTTAGCCTTATTGCGCCGGTCACCGACGCACCCGCCCGGAGATCTGTCAGGGACTCAACGGTGGTGACTTCGGGCGTGTCGACAATAGAGAAGATCAGGCTCTCTTTAAGATATCTAGACTGGGCGGCGAATCGGGTAAATTCTCCGCCCTGGTTCGAGTAAATCTGCCCGCTGCGGAATTCCCAGCGAAGCGGGTGCTCGAGCTGGGTGTCCTCCCCATTCGGGTTGGGGAGGGCACCGCCTTATGCCCCTTGCTCTGCAGCGCTGCCTGCAGCGGTGCCTGCTTCAGTGATGCGAATGTCGTCCTGCAGTTTTCTCAGCGCGATTCGCAGGGAGCGTTCGGCGTCGAGCCCCTGCGCGGATGCCATCGCTACGATCGCCAGCAGCTCTGCGCCGAGGTGCTCTTCGTCGGCGACTTCGGTGGTCGCTGCATCCACCGCGATGTTCACCCTGCGTGCACGACCGATCAGTTTTTCGGCCAGGGCGAGGGACGGCATCCCCTGCGGGATCCCGTCGAGCACGCTCGTACGGTGCGGTTTCTCGACCGCTTTGCGCACGTCCCAAAGCGCTACGACTTCATCGGCCGTCGCGGCCGAGGCATCACCGAACACATGCGGATGACGGCCGACCATTTTCGCCGTCATGTGGGCCGCGACATCCTCAATCGTGAACTCCTCCTCAGGAGTGTGCGCGGCGACATCGGAGTGGAAGACCACCTGATAGAGCACGTCGCCGAGCTCTTCGATCAGGTCGTCGCGGGTGCCGCCCTCGATCGCGTCGACGAGCTCGTAGGTCTCCTCGATGAGATGTCGCACGAGTGATTGATGCGTCTGTTCGCCGTCCCAGGCGCAGCCCCCGGGTGCGCGAAGATGCTCGAGGACCGCGATCAGTTCGTCGAGTTTCGGATGTGGCTGGCTCGCGGGCAGTGCTATCGGCAGCTCTTCGGTCATGCTTCATTGTGCCGGGTCTCATCGATTCCCTGCTCATGGCCGAACTCGTTTCCACACGGCGCACGGGGCGCACAGCGGCTCGCGCCAGAATGGACTGTGCTCTCTCCCGACTGGCCGTACTCAAAACCCGTGCTGGTCGTCGCGCTCCTCGGCCTCGTCGTCATGCTCGTCGTGCGCGCCATCCGCAAGGACCGTGACGAGTACCGCCGCTTCAAGCGCTTCGAGCGCACCGTCAACCGGCAGCGGATGATGCGCCGCTGGCTCATCAGTTCGCTCACCCTGTTCGGTGGCACATCCGTGCTGCTGCTCGTACTGGTGTGGCAGTACATTCCGCTGGTGCTCCGGGCAGTGGAGGTCTGGCCCGCCGCCGCCGCATTCCGGTCGTTGATCGACTCAACCGGTGACCTCGTTCCAGGCATCGCACTCGGTCTCGGTCTCGTGCTGGTCTTCGGAACGGTGCTGGCCGTCTACCTCGCTCAAAATTCGGATGCCGTGCCGACCGTCGGAGACGTGGGCCCCCTTCTGCCACGCAATCGTGCCGAGCTGTATTACGGTGCGGCACTGTCGGTCAATGCCGGGGTGGTCGAGGAACTGCTCTTCCGGCTCGCCCTTCCGGCATTGGTCTTCGGCGCCACCGGGAGTGCGACCGGTGCGGTGATGGTCAGCGTTGCGCTGTTCGGGGCGCTGCACCTCTATCAGGGGGTGGCGGGGATCGTGGGTGCGACCGTGCTCGGAGCGATCCTGATGGCGCTGTATCTCGCGACCGGCAACATCCTCGTTCCGATCATCGTGCACGCGTTGATCGACCTGCGATCGCTGGTGCTGATTCCGGTGCTCGTGTATCGGGTCGATCAGGTTTAAAGCCGTCTTCAGCTATGCGCTGGCGGCCTCGGGTTCGACCGCCTCTACGGTCTTTCTCGGCATCGCGAATCCCGCAATCACGGTGGCGACCGCCGCGACGGCGATGGCGACGAACACACTGGTCGACGCGTCGATGACTGTCGGGACGCTGTTCTCGCCACCCGGATGCGACGCGAACACGGAGTTCGCGATGGCACCGAAGATCGCGACGCCGACGGCGCTGCCGACCGAGCGGGCGAACAGGTTGGTGCCGGTGACGACCCCGCGCTGGTTCCACAGCACGCTCGACTGGGCGGCGATGAGGCTCGGGGTGGCGACGAGTCCCATGCCGAGGCCGGTGACAATGCAGCACAGTGCGACCCCGACCACCGAGGGGGACTGGCTGAAGACGATCAGCAGCATCGGTCCGAGCACGGCGAGTGTCATCCCGATCAGCACGGTCGAGCGGAAGCCGATGCGCAGGTAGAGTTTGCCGGCCTGCGAGGCGGAGATCGGCCATCCGATGGTCAGGGCGGCCAGGGCGAGGCCGGCGACCAGGGGTGGTGCGCCGATCGATTTCTCGAGGTAGGTCGGCACGTAGGAAGTGAGTCCGATGAGCACCGCCCCGACACCGAGCGAGATGAGGGATGTCGTGAGCAGCAGCCTGCGCGAGAACACCCAGAGCGGCAGCACCGGTTCTTTGGCGACGCGCTCGATGAGTACGAAGGCGACCACGAGGATGCCGCCGATCACGAATGCGCCGATCGACTGCACCGAATTCCAGGCCCAGGCCTGGCCGCCTTCCAGAACGGCGAGGATGAGCAGGCTGAGCGCGACGGTGAGCGTGCCGGCACCGAGGTAGTCGACGGTGTGTTTGGTCTTCTCGATCTTCTCGTGGAAGACGCGGGCGAGCAGGATGATCGCCACGACACAGAGCGGGACGTTGACGAAGAAGATCCAGCGCCAGCTGAGATACTGCGAGAATAGGCCGCCCAGGGTGGGCCCGACGACCGAGGAGACTGCCCAGACACTGGCCAGATAAGCCTGGGTCTTGGCGCGTTCGGCGACGGTGTAGATGTCGCCGGCGATGGTGATGGACATCGGCTGAACCGCTCCGGCTCCGAGACCCTGGAGGGCGCGGAACGCGATGAGGGCGGGCATGCTCCACGCGAATCCACAGAGGACCGAGCCGAGGAGGAAGAGCGAGATTCCGATGACGATGATCGGCTTGCGACCGACCATGTCGCTGAATTTCGCATAGAGCGGCACGGAGACGGCCTGGGCGAGGAGGTAGATGGAGAACAGCCACGGGAAGCTGGAGAATCCGCCGATGTCTTTGACGATGGACGGGACGGCTGTCGCGAGGATCGTCGAGTCGATCGCCACGAGGCCGGTGGTGACCATGAGGGCGATGAGGATCGGTCCGCGTTCCGAGCGGAAGCCGACGTTCATTACAGGTGCTGCTGTTGTCACGAAATTCCTTGGGAGCTATCTGGCTATGGAGCGGGCTGGCTGTGACACCGGCCGACTGTGGAACTGGCTTGCACTGAGCGGATTGGGGGGCGACCGCATCTTCCCCGAATTACTGCAAGGCCGCCGAGTCGTCGGACATTCCCGCACCCTCGTTCGTGGGCCCTCTCGCTCGCCCTCCGGTTCGGAGCCGACCTCGCTCTCGAAGCCTCGCGTCACCCCTGCGTCACAGACTTCACCCGCGCGTCACAGACTTCACCCGCGCGTCGGGCATTCAGAGGCACCGCCGGCGGCTTTCGGCGATCCTGCGAAGTTCGGCATGGGTGGTTTGCCGCCGCGGCGGGGTTTCCGGTGGCTGTCGACGGATGCGGGTGGGATGAACCATGGCACATTGTCGACCACTCGGATGTTCCACTTATGGCGGTGGATGATGTGGTGACGTTTCGAGCACAGGAGGATGCCGTCAGCGAGATCCGCGGCTCATCCGTTGGATGCCCACCTGATGTGGTGATGTTTCGGTGTGCGACGGCGGTCGCCCGAAGGTCGTCATGGCACATCCTCCGTCTCGTTCTGCGAGGGCAAGGCGCTTCTCGCGGGTGAAAAACCGTTGTTCGACGCGGATGCACGTGGCCGTTGCGGCGATCCGCTGACCGCCACCCTTGTCGGCTACCGTCACCCTGCTCAAACGCCGTGATGGTAGCCAAAGTGGGTGGTGGATGCCGGCGAGCTCCCTTCCAGCCTCGAGGCATCCTCACCCCCACAACTGGAGATACCCGCCTGCGCGCTCGAGTGCCACGGTTGAGGTAAGTGGTCGCCAGCCGGGGTGATCGCGTTCGGGGGAACGCAGCTATGGCATCAGGACATTCAGCTCTCGGGCAAGCGGCCGCATCACGCGCCGAGGCCGAGATGCACGAGCACGCGGCAGCCACAGCGCGGGAGATGTACCGCCGCTACTCCGCCGCGGCCGACAGCGAGGCGCAGCTTGGCGCACTGCTCGAGCCACTTCAGGAGCAGGGATTCACCGTGCTCTCCGACCGGCTCTGGCCGAATTCGAACCGCGCGCAGGTCGATTTCATCCTCGTCGGACCGAGCGGCGTCTTCATCGTCGATGCGAAGACCTGGGCTGACGTCACGGTCGCATCCGGACGCGTGTTCCAGGGCCAGGATGACGTCACCGAACGTTTCGACGCGATTGCGAGTCTCGCCTCCGTCACCGAGGCGACACTCGCCGACGTCGGTGTCGCCGCCGGTGAGGTGAAACTGCTCGCCGTCTTCACCAACCGTCGCGGCGGGCTGGCCGAGGTCAACGGCGTGAGTCTCGTCGGAATGGATGTCGCCCTCTCCCGCATCCTCGCTCGCGGTGAGCGTCTCGAGCCGGCGCAGGTCTCGGCAGCCCTCGCCGCCGTCGAACAGCTGTTCCCGCCCTACGTGACGCGTGACCTGCCGGTCGAGGCGACCTACATCGCCCCCGTCATCCCGATCACACGGCAGGAGGCTCTCATCTCGGTCGATGAGATCGAGCAGTATCTTCTGGCCGGCATCCTGGCGAAACCGATCGAGGAGTGGATGGCGTTTCTGCACCCAGAGCAGGCGCGACTGGTGAGGCGTTCGTTCAACGGGCCCTCGCGCATCCGCGGTGCTGCCGGCACAGGTAAGACGGTCGTCGGCCTGCATCGCGCCGCCTACATCGCGCGGACGCATCCGGGCAAGGTCCTCATGACGACCTTCGTTCGCACGCTTCCGGATGTGCTCTCGAATCTGCTGGTTCGGATGGCTCCCGAGGTTACGGATCGTGTCGAGTTCATCGGGGTTCATGCGTTCGCAATGAAGCTGCTGAAGGAACGCGGTGTGCCGGTCTCGCTGGATGCACGGGCATCCGAGCGCGCGTTCTATGAGGCGTGGCGCACGGTCGGGAAGGCCGGCCAGCTCGGACGGATCGACCATCGGAGTGACTATTGGAGGGAGGAGATCCAGAGTGTCATCAAGGGTCGTGGGCTGACACGTTTCGAGCAGTATGCGGTGCTCGCGCGTCCGGGCCGTCGGCGGGGGCTGACCCAGGAGAACCGCTTCGCGGTGTGGGAGCTGTATGTGGCGTACGACCGCGAGTTGCGGCGCACCGGTACGCACGATTTCGAGGATGTCATCCTGCTCGCCGAGGCATCCCTCACGACGACTCCGCTGGACGGGTACAGCGCGGTGATCATCGACGAGGCGCAGGATCTGTCGTGCGCGATGATCCGGATGCTGCATCTTCTCGTCGGCGATCGTGCTGACGGTCTCAACCTGATCGGCGATGGCCAGCAGACTATATACCCCGGCGGGTATACGCTGTCAGAGGCGCACATCTCCATCGCCGGGCGCGGCGTGATCATGACCCGTAACTACCGCAACACGATCGAGATCGCGGAGTTCGCGGCCGGTCTGATCGCCGAAGA
>JAYVNU010000179.1:0-13434 GCA_043758345.1 Lacisediminihabitans sp. | reverse complement strand
GTATGACGGTTGCGTCACGGTGCCTTCTTTCGTTCCTGACCGGATCGACGGGGGTCGACCACCTGAGAGAAACCGGCGCCGTCGGCGGGTGAGGGATATACGAATCGCGGCAGGGGAAGCTCGCTTTTCCGTTGTCGACGATAACCACGAATCGTAAAGCCGCAAGTACATGCCGATGAGAAGGCTCTCATCTGGCCGCAGCGGATGAATGGTCGTAGCAGTCCACGGCGCGCGCGTCACCAGGCTGCGCGGCCCTCGGTCAGCCCGTTCTACTTCGCGGCGAGTTTGCGCAGCGCCGAGCCCCTGTGCGCCGCCGAGGCACCCGACTTCTCGGATTTCACGATGAAGGCGGGTGCGTCATCCGAGGCGGTGAATGTCTGGCCGCCGAAGTGGAAATCCTTCGTGCGACATTCCTCGATCGTGCCGCGCGTGCGACCCTGTGGTGTTACCTACGACACGCGGTCGCCCACCTTCGATGACTTGACACTGGATGCTCTGCTTCCGTTCGACGGCCCTTACCGGGCTCGTCACGCAGAGTACCCGCGGCATCGCTACGGGGCGGCGGTCACTCCCGGCGAGCGACGACGGCGCGAACCGGCGAGGGTGACGAAGAATACCGCGGCGTAGGTGGCACCGAACGCGATGGAACTGAGCGAGAGACCGATCAGTAGCACCTGGCCGATATTTCCGGGCTGCAGCATCAGTCCGAGAATCTGGGTGATGGCCATGCAGATGGCGGCGGCGAGCAGTCCGGACTGGGCCGCACCGCGGTGATTGTTGCTTGAGGAAGCAGACATGGGGATTCTCCTTGCGAGTGGGTGGACCCCGCACGAGCGATGCGGATTATTCTGAAAGTAGAACGCCCGCCGCCGGCCCGGCAATATTGCCCCGAAACGTGACGAACAGGTGGTGGATCCGGTGGAACTGAAGCGATACCGGTGGACGTCGGGAGCAACCGATGTGCCGTTCCTCATGGGCGCGATCGGTGCCTCCGCCCTCAGCGGGCCGGCGCTCGTCGACCTGCTACAACAGCTTGGTCGGAACGAATCCGCCGCACGGAATCTCCTGACCCGGATGAGCGCTCTCGGGGCCCTCGACGTGCACCCGCAGGGACGGATCAACACCTACCGGTTGACTCCTTCATCCACTGCCCGGTACCAGGAGGTGGAGGGCACGTCCGACCAGAACTCGTGGTCCGGTGACTTCCACACCCTGATCTATCACGTTCCGGAGACCCAGCGAGTGCTGCGGGACAGAGTGCTTCACGTCGGCCAGCATGCCGGCTATGGAATCCTCCGCCCCGGTGTACTCATCGCTGCCGGCGATCGGTGGGAGCGCCTGCGCCTCGCCGACGACGAGTTCGACGGTGACGCTTGGATCTGGCGCGTCACCCTGACGCCGAAATCCCTGGCTGACGCGCGCGATATAGCTCGGAATGCCTGGAATCTCGCGGCGCTGGCCGCGTCGTATCGTGCCGCATTGCTGGCGTGCTCGAATGTTCCGCCGATCATCACGCCTGGTTCGGAAGCCCTCATCGGGTGGCGAGATCTCTATGGCAGCTTCCTCGAGGCGCAACTGAAAGATCCGCAGCTCCCGCACGCGCTTCTGCCGTCGGACTGGCCGGCATCGCGTTTTCAGGAAGCGCAGAAGAACGTCAACCTGCTCATCGGCGCTGTTCTTCAGCCCTACCTGCGCGAGCGGGCGATCCGCCTCGATCCCTCGGGGGTCAACGTCTTCAACGACAGCCCCTGGAGCTGACCGCTGGAGTCGCGGGCCGGATGCGCGTGGTCGGCGGCCTGGGATGACCCTGACGGTGACTCTTTCCAGGTTTGCCGGTGCGCGTGACTCTCCCGACTGACGACGTTCCTGCGAGCACTGCGCGAACGTTTGACATATTGGCACAATTGATATTAATTATCGTTAATATCAATTGGATGCAGCGGCAGACCCGTCTCGAGGAGGGTTCGGTACCGCACTTCTTCTGCCAACAATGGAGCTATTTCATGAAATCTCGACATGCGGTCGCGTGGTCGGCCGGCACACTGGTCAGCTGTCTGCTGCTCGCCGGATGCAGCAGCGCCCCTTCTCCCCAGTCACTCTCTTCGGCTGGCATTCCGTCGACTGCCGCCGCTGGGCCGGCTGCCGCTCCGTCGACTACCGCAAAGGCCACGAGCAGTGGTGCCGTCAGCGCCTGTTCTCTCGTGACAGAGGCGGATGCGACTGCCGCCCTTGGTGCGGATCCCGGGCCAGGAGCCGGCCCCACCCAGTCCCCGACGAGCGGCTGCACGTTCGGCGTCTCTCCCTCGATGGTCAGCATCCATCTGTCGCCGGCGGGAAAGGCTGAATACGACCAGATGCGCGCTGGTCCGGTGCAAGGTGCGATGATAGGCGATCTTGCCGGCATTGGCCACGGCGCGTTCGGCGCTTTCACGGCACCGTTCGCGAGCATCGCCTCCTATCACGCCAGTGCCTATGTGTCGATCGTGATCGTCGCTGATGGCTCTCAGGATCGCGCAATCATATTGGCGGAGGCGGCCGATGCGCGGCTCTGAGCGCACGTACTCGATGGCCAACCGATCGGTGGCGGCCGCCGCAACGCGGGCCCGCATCCTGCGGGCGACTCTCGAGCTCTCGACGGAGAAATTAACGGTCGAGATCGTGTTGGCCGACGTCGCAGGCCGCGCGAGAGTCACGGTCCAGACGATCCTGCGACACTTCGGAAGCCGGGACGGCCTGTTCGACGCGGCGGTGGAGTTCGCTGGAGCCGAGGTCGTTGCCGAACGGGCAGCGCCGGTGGGGAATGTCACCGAGGCGGTTCGACTGATCATCGATCACTACGAGGCCAGGGGTGACTGGGTCATCGCGCTTCTCGCCCAGGAAGCCAACGACGAACGGATCCGCAGCATCACGACGCCCGGCAAGCAACTGCATCGCAACTGGGTGAAGACGGTGTTCGACCCTCAGCTCGTCAACCTCGCCGAATCCGCACGGCAAGTCACAACCGACCTCCTCGTGGTTGCGACAGATGTCTACACCTGGAAACTCTTCCGCCGCGACCGCGGCCTCAACCGGAGACACACCGAACAACGAATGCGGCACCTGGTCGACGCGATCCTCGCGGCGCCGTGAGAGGAGCACTGAGATGACTCGATTTCTTTTCGTCACCTGGGATGGCGGAGGCAACGTCGCCCCCGCCGTCGAGATCGCCCGGGAGCTGCAACACAGGGGTGATCAGGTGGGGTTCCTCGGGCAGGAACAGCAGCGCGAGGCGCTCGTGCGGGCCGGCTTCGAATTCGACGCTTATGGCTCACCGGGATCATGGACTGCGTCCGGCAGAGGAGGCGCCCTCAAGAACGCGCTCGGATTTCTCGCGCTGCTCACCGGTCGCAGCCTCGGCCGCGACCTGATCATGACCATCGATGAATCACCGACCGACATGGTGGTCATCGACTGCTTGCTATTCGGTGTGCTCGACGCGGCATCCCGTGCACGGGTTCGCCATACAGTGCTCGTCCACTCGTTCTACGAGGCGATCGATAAGAAGATGGCGGGCGGTGCGCCCGGGGCAGTCGCGAAGCTCGTCGGCCTCAACCCGCGGAAGTTGTGGGCGAAAGCCGACCTCATGGTGGTGGCGACACTCGAAGAACTCGACCACCGACCGCATCCTAAGTCCAGAATCTCGGTGGCCTACAGCGGCCCTACACTGCCAGAAATCAGGGAGACCGACCGACCGTCAGCCATACCGACCATCCTGGTCAGTCTCAGCACGACCTACATCCCCGGCCAGGGAAAGGTACTGCAAAACATCCTCGACGCTCTCGCGGACCTCCCCGTGCGAGCGCTTGTCACCACCGGACCGGCGGTCGACCCCGCAGAGGTGCACGCTCCCCCAAATTCAGAGGTGCACCGTTATCTGCCACACGCCGAAATCATGTCCGACGTCAGCCTGGTCATCGGGCACGGCGGGCACTCGACCACGATGCTCGCGCTCGCCCACGGGCTACCTCTGCTCATCCTGCCGATGAATCCGGCGTTCGATCAGGCCATCGTCGGTATTGCGATCCAGGCCAAGGGAGCCGGACTCACCCTGTCGTCGGGCTCATCGATGGGCGAAATCAGACACGCGACGGAACGGATGCTGGCCAGCGAGACCTTTAGCCGCGAGGCCGAGCGGCTGGGAGTCGCCATCCGTGCGACCCGCGGGACCGAGACGGCGGCAGATCTGCTCCAGGCTCTGGAGCAACAGGATCCGGCCCATCACAAACGAGGTCTGCAACACTGACAGGTCAGTTCGCTCCCTACTTCCCATCCTTCTTTCCCCCGCAGCGCTCTCTACCGTGGCACTGAGCGGGTGCTCCGCCGCATGTGCTGCGTGATCCTGCACCGGCCGGTGCTGCACTGCCTCAAAACGTGGCCGCCGCGCACCCTGAAAGCAGCCCGTTCGTCATCGTGAGTAGCCCGCTGACGATCGTGATGTCCCTGGCGCGTCAGCCCGCGCGAAGCTGGTCCCGGTCGATTTGAGCAACGCGGCGAAGGAGTAGTCGTTCGAGCAGTTCAGTCGGGATGCGCTGTCCGCCTCCGAGATGGATGGAGCCTGTGGTCATCTCGAGCCCGTGGCCCGCGACGTCTTCAGAAAGTTCCGCGATCGTACCGAACGGATAGATTCCGATATGCCTCGTCATACTCATCACGGCGATGAGCCCCTTGCCCCTGTAGAGCAGCGCGGGCATGCCGTAGCTGGTTCCCTCGATGGCGCCCGGAACTAGGAGGCGAGCGGCGACACAGATCTCGGATATTCGCGATTGTTCGGGCTCGTGCAGAGCGGCGACATACATTTCGACTTTGTTCGCCATTCTTTAGTTTCGCACTCCCCCGAAAGGCGTGTGCGGCAGCGCAACGGCCCGTTGCGCCGATGAGCGGCAGCGAGAACCTGGGTGTCTTTCAATCGCGCGTGACGCGATAGATGCCGTAGACCACTCCCCGTACATGGCCGAGGAGTTGCAGCAGGAACGCCCACAGCACCGTGATGTGCAGTCCGTCGTGAATCAGCACCGCGAGGAATGGAAGGAAAAAGCACAACACGACGGGCAGGATCTTGCAAATGAGAGCTCCGATTTCTTTGAGCGAGTCCTCCTTTATGAAAGGGTCTGCCCGATTCTGGAAGAAAGTCACCTCGATCGGGGCTGGACAAGGGAGAAGAATTAACGCGGGCCTGTTCCATTCGGTCGACGGCATGGTCGGGGCGCCAAACCTTTGGCAGGGCCACAGTTTCGACGCCGAGCTGGGCGCCGAACCCGGTTCGGGGATGAGCCACGTCGATACTGTGATCCTCGGCCGTGTCAGGTATCAGAAGTGGGCTCCTCGACTCGCTGACGCTGATGACCCAATTGGCGGATGAGATCCGTGATTGTTCGCCCTCGGGACGACTGTTCGGGGGCGCGCACGAACAGTTGTCCCGGAACCGAACAATCACCGGGTCATCCGCCACTCGCAGAACTCCACGAGCAACGAAAACGTCATCTCGCGATACCCGCTGCTGGCGGCCCCAGAAAAGTGGGCGGCCCAGTCTTGCTGACGGAGCCGCCCCGCTGAGGTGACGACGTGCGGTGTTCACGATCTCTCGGCCCCGGCGGTGATCTCGCGAAGGGGTAGCTATCGGTGCCTATCGGTCGCTCGAGATCGTTCACGAAGGCGTGCACCTCCTCATCGGGTGCCGCCCAGCCGAATCCACCATCCGCGTCTTCGGAGTAGCCGTCGAGCGAGCAGATCGTCGTGTAGACAAGGTTGACCATCTCTGCTCCGATCGGCATTTGTTCCCCTCGATCCGGGCGGACGCGCCCATCAGCGTCGGTCTCGCGTGACCTGGTAGATGCCGTAGATCACGCCGGGAACGTGACCGAGCAGCTGAAGGAGAAACGCCCACAATACTTTGATGCTCAGCCCGTCATGCAGCAGCACAGCGACGAACGGAAAAAGGAACCACAGGATTATGAGAAACAACTTGCGCATGAGGTTCCAATCGTCGTCGAGGTGTCAGTCCTGCGGTATCCAGTCGTCACCTGGTCAGCTCGGCGACTTTGCCAGAGATTCTCTTACCGAGGCGCCTTCGCACTCTTCGGGTCTCTCCACAGCCGCTTCGCCTGCTGGCGAAGACTCTCGGGCTGCTTGCCTTTTACCGGCCGGTGCGATCGTGCCCCAGCGAAATAGACGACGGCGGCGATCAAGCCGACGACGTCGATTTTGTTGCGCATGACTGGCTCCTTATTTCGGAAGGCAAGTGCCGCCAACCGTGGTGTTCTTTTCTTGGGCGCGTCGGCGCGCTTTCGTCACGGTCTCGTGTCGATCTCGGTGTGGATCGTTCGCGGGTTCGCGTTGCCGATCGCAGCCGGCCACCAGAATTCGCGGCGAGCGCAAGGCCCCTGACGCGGGACGGCCCGCCGCCCTGGTAGTGGGCGGAACGCACGAGGGCCCGTCCTATCGCCCGACTGTGTTGAGCGGAATGGAGAAGAGGTCGCGCACATCAACGAGCACAGTGTCGCCGACGAGGAGAATGCGCCGTTTGGAGGGGTGGCAGCGTCAGGCACCGGCGCCCGTTTCGGAGGTGCCGAAGCGAACATCGACGCATTCACCGAGATCCAGTGGTTGACGGTGCGAGCGCAGATCGCCCTTTACCGGTTCTAGGAATGCGTCTCGATGATTCGTCGCGCCTGGCGCAGCACGGGCTCGTCGACCATCCGTCCCTCATGCGCGAACACGGCGGTGGTGGATGCCGCTGCCGCCGCGAGAACGCTGAGCGCCCACTCGACAGCCTCCTCGGTCGGTCGGAATGCGGCCCGGATGATCGCGACCTGACGGGGGTGGATGCACATGGCCCCCGCGAATCCGGACGCCGCGGCATCCTCTGCCTCGTCCCTGAGTCCGGCATCGTCAGCGATATCGAGGTGCACCGTGTCGAATGTCGGCTTCGCCGCGCTAGCGGCGGCGATCAGCACGCGCGATCGGGCATAGAGCGCGAACTGACGGAAGCGGCCATCGGCAGACCGACTGGAGCTGCCGCCGAGAGCGGCGACGAGATCTTCGGCACCCCAGGTGAGCGCGATGACGGAATCGAGGGAGGCGAGTAGGTCGGCGTTCTGCACACCGAGCGGGCTCTCGCAGATGGCGATGACGCGGAAACCGTCGAGCGGCGCGACATCGGACTCTGTTTCGGCCTTCGCGAGCATCACCGTCGTGTACGCGGTCTGGCGGAGGGCCGCGATGTCATACTCGAGCAGGCCGGTCGCCGGGGGATTCACGCGCACGATGGTGCGTGCAGGGTCAAGAGCCGAGGCGATCAGCGACTCGCGTGCGGACGGCTTCGCATCCGGTCCGACGGCATCCTCGAGGTCGATGATCACGGTGTCGGCCGCCCCGGCCGCCCTCTGGAAGCGCTCCGGACGGTCGCCGGGGCAGAAGAGGAGCGCCGGCCCGAAGACCTGTGCCGCTTCGATTCCATGAGTCATGACGCGGCTGCTTCAGGGGACAACTCCGGCAGGCACAGCATCAATGCAGTGCGTCGCGCGACGGCGACGATCTCCCTTCGCTGGTTGAACGCGGTGTGCTCGAACTCGATGACACCCTGCCCCTTCCGAGACTTCGACAGCCGCTTCGAAAGGATTCTGGTTTCGGAATACATGGTGTCCCCCGCGCGCACGGGATTGGGGAAACGAACGTCCGAGAAGCCGAGATTCGCCACGATTGTGCCCTGGGTGAGTTGAGCGACGGAACTACCGACGAGCGTCGAGAGAGTGAACATACTGTTGACGAGACGTTCGCCGAACTCGGTCGACTTCGACCATTCGGCGTCGAGGTGAAGCGACTGGGTGTTCATCGTCAGCGTGGTAAAGAGCACATTGTCGGCCTCGGTGACGGTGCGGCCGGGGCTGTGCGCATAGACGGCATCGTCGTCGAATTCCTCGAAGTAGAGCCCACGTTGCACTATCCGCTTTTCGGTCATGGTGTGTTCTCCGGGGTGATTTCGGAAGGATCAGCGATCGGGATGATCGTAGCGACGACTTCATCGGCCGCCACCTGGGTGCCGACGCCGACACGCAGGGAGACCGTGCCGGGCGCCTGAGCCTTCAGCACGTGTTCCATCTTCATCGCCTCGATGCTGAGCACCGGGTCACCGGCCTCCACAGACGCGCCGTCCTCGGCGAAGACCGCGACCACCGCACCCGGCATCGGAGACCGCAACTCAGGATCCTGCCCGACGCTGCCCGACGCTGCCCGCACGAAACCGCTGTCAGTGAACAGGAAGGATGCGCCGTCCGCCGCGAGGTGCAGACGGTCGCCGTCGCGCGCGAAATCGAGCACCGTCGAGGTGCTCCCGAGCCGAACGCGCGCCCTATCGCCGGCGAAGGTGACGCCGGCGGAGACCGGCTCACCGTCATCCACCGTCACGGTCGCGGCCTCCGCGTCACCCGTCACCGTCACGGTGACCTGTGCCCGCGACGGCACGGCATCGAGACGGTAGACGGATGGCGCGTGCTGCCCGATTCGCCAGCCCGACGCCTTCTCCCACGGCGCGTCCCCCTCCGCCGCGCGCCCACCGAAGTGCAGGATCAGCGCCGCGGCAGCGCTGAGTCGCGCGCCGGCCTGGCGGAAGGCATAGCGGGCTAGGTGGCGCTCGATCAGTTCCGTGTCGAGGTGACCGGCAACGACATCCGGGTCATCGAGAAGGAGGCGGAGGAACTCCACGTTGTTGCGCACTCCGAGGGTGACCGTCTTCGCGAGTGCGGCCCGCAATCGCTTGAGTGCGCCAGCCCGATCCGGTGCCCAGGCGATGATCTTCGCGAGCATCGGGTCGTAGTCCGACGAGACGACCAGCCCGTCGACGAGTGCGCTGTCTACCCGCACGCCCTCACCGGACGGTTCGGAGAGGGAGAGCACGCGCCCTCCGGTCGGAAGGAATCCGTGCTCGGGATCTTCAGCGTAGACGCGAGCCTCCATCGCATGACCGGTGATCACAATGTCGTGCTGTTCGAAGTCGAGCGACTCGCCGGCGGCGATCCGTAGTTGCCATTCCACCAGGTCTCGCCCGGTGACGAGCTCGGTGACCGGATGCTCGACCTGCAGCCGAGTGTTCATCTCCATGAAGAAGAACTCGTCCGGCGAATCCGCGGAGACGATGAACTCGACCGTTCCGGCACCCCGATAGTCGACGCTCTTCGCCGTGTCAACGGCCGCCTGCCCGATGCGCGCCCGAGTCGCGTCGTCGAGCAGCGGGGAGGGAGACTCCTCGATCACTTTCTGGTGCCGCCGCTGTAGCGAGCACTCGCGCTCGCCGAGATAAACGGTGTTGCCAGCGTTGTCCGCGAGCACCTGCACCTCGATGTGGCGAGGGTTGAGCATGAAACGCTCGATGAAGAGGGTGTCGTCGCCGAACGACGACGCGGCCTCGCGACGCGCAGCCGCGATCGCCTGCCTCAGCTCACTCTCCTCGTGCACGAGGTGCATTCCCTTGCCGCCACCACCGGCGCTCGGCTTGATGAGTGCCGGGAAACCGATCGAGAGTGCTGCTTCGGCGAGCTGGTCGTCGGTGAGTCCCGGCTCGGCGAGACCGGGCACGATCGGCACGTTCCGCTTGACGACCTGCGCCTTTGCACTGATCTTGTCGCCCATCACCTCGATCGCTTCGACGCTCGGTCCAATGAACACGATGCCGGCCGCGGCACAGGCTGCCGCAAAGACCGCGTTCTCGGCGAGGAATCCGTAGCCGGGGTGGATGGCCTGAGCACCCGTGGCGAGCGCCGCCGCGACGATCTTCTCGATGTTGAGATAGCTGTCGGCCGCGGATGCCGTGCCGAGTCGCACCGCGACGTCGGCGAGGGAGACGTGGCGGGCGCCGGCATCCGCGTCACTGTAGACGGCGACAGACTGGACGCCGAGACGATCGAGGGTGCGGACGATGCGGCAGGCGATTTCGCCGCGGTTGGCGATGAGGACGGTATCGAACATGCCGGTCACATTCTGAAGACGCCGTAGGACACGTCTTCCATCGGAGCTCGTGAACAGACTTCGAGGGCGAGCGAGACGACTCTTCGGGTATCGGCCGGATCGATGATGCCGTCGTCCCACAGCCGTGCGGTCGCGTAGTAAGAGCTTCCCTGTTCTTCGAATTGCGTGAGGATGGGCGCCATGAAAGCGGCCTCGTCTTCGACGGACCATTCCTTGCCTGAGCCCTCGAGCTGGTCGCGGCGAACTGTCGCGAGCACGGATGCCGCCTGCGGACCGCCCATCACTGAGATTCGACTTGCCGGCCACATCCAGAGAAATCGCGGGGAGTAGGCGCGACCGCTCATCGAGTAGTTGCCGGCGCCGAATGAGCCGCCGACGACCACGGTCAGCTTCGGAACTCGGGCGCACGCGACGGCGTTGACCATCTTCGCGCCGTGCTTCGCGATGCCGCCCATCTCGTATTCCCGCCCGACCATGAAGCCGGTGATGTTCTGAAGGAACAGCAACGGGATCTTCCGTTTGTCGCAGAGCTCGATGAAGTGCGCACCCTTCTGCGCGGATTCGGCGAAGAGCACGCCGTTGTTCGCGATAATGCCCACCGGATGCCCGGAGATGTGGGCGAACCCGGTCACCAGAGTCGCGCCGAAGTCGTGTTTGAACTCGTGGAATTCGCTGGCGTCGACGATGCGGGCGATGATCTCGCGCGCATCGTACGGCGTCTGGAGATTCACCGGTACCACCCCATAGAGCTCAGCCGGATCGACGACCGGCTCCGTCGCGTCCGCGAGCCTCCAGGCACGTTCGCGGGGCGCCGGCAGCTGGGCGACGATGTCCCGCACGATCTGCAGGGCGTGCTCGTCGTCATCGGCGAGGTGGTCGGCCACCCCGGAGTATTTCGTATGGGTGACCCCTCCGCCGAGGTCTTCGGCCGAGACGACCTCTCCGGTCGCCGCTTTCACGAGCGGCGGGCCGCCGAGGAAGATCGTTCCCTGGTTGCGCACGATGATCGTCTCGTCGCTCATAGCCGGCACGTATGCTCCACCCGCGGTGCTCGAGCCCATGACGGCGGCGATCTGCGCGATACCACGCGACGACATTCGCGCCTGATTGTAGAAGATACGGCCGAAGTGATCACGGTCGGGGAACACGTCGTCTTGACGGGGAAGGAATGCCCCGCCAGAGTCGACGAGATACACGCACGGCAGCTCGTTCTCGGCGGCGATCTCCTGTGCGCGAAGGTGCTTCTTGACCGTCATCGGCAGGTAGGTACCGCCCTTGACCGTCGCGTCATTGCAGACGATCATGACCTGTCGGCCATGGATGACCCCGATGCCGGCGATGACGCCAGCCCCCGGCGCCTCGTCGTCGTACATGCCGTTGGCGGCGAGCGGCGCTACCTCGAGGAACGGGCTTCCACGGTCGACGAGATGATCGATCCGATCTCTCGGCAGCAGTTTTCCGCGAGCGACATGGCGCTCGCGCGACTGCGCCGATCCGCCGAGGGCGGCGGTCGCGAGCCTGGCACGCAACTCCGAGACGGCGGCGAGTTGGGCGGCTTCGTTCGCACGGAACTCGGCACTGATCGGGCGGGCCCCGCTCGTGAGCGTCTCCATCGACGAATCCATTCCAGTTAGTGACCGCTAATTGAATTCAGGTTAGCGAGCGCTAACCGGGATGTCCAGTGCTCGGTATTATCGTCACCGTGGCGCAAACATGGCGAGCGACCGAGAAAGCGCAGCGGCGGGAACAATATCTCAGTGCCGCCGGCCATCTCTTCGCCGAACGCGGGTATCACGCTGTCTCCATCGACGACCTCGGCTCGGCCGTCGGTGCGAGCGGTCCAGCCCTCTATCGCCACTTCGCGAGCAAAGAAGACATGCTCATCGAGTTGCTGGTCAGTGCGAGCGAACGCCTCTTGAGCGGTCTCGAGTCCACGGTCGCCGCGCACGACGATGACTACGAGACGCTTCGCAACCTCATCGCTTTCCACGCGGATTTCGCGCTGAATGAGCGGGACGTCATCCGGATCCAGGACCGCGAACTCGCGAACCTTCCACCGGAGGCCAACCATCGGGTGAGGCAGGTACAACGCCGCTACATCGATGGCTGGCGGGTGATCGTCGCGCGCCTCCGGCCGGACATCCCGGCGGGCGACCTCGAGGTGCGGATGCACGCGGTGTTCGGCGTGCTCAACTCCACCCCGCACAACTCGAAGCTCGATGGGCGCTCAGACGTTCGTGCGGTGCTCGCCGAGACCGCTCTTGCCGCACTCCTCGGCCAGGCGGCGGCTCCCTGATGTCAGAATCACCGGCTGATCGGCCACCGCTCCGAGCCCTTTCTCACGACTCGCCCTTTTCGACATCCGCACCGTTTTCGATCCGAGTTCACGCCGTGGAGTCGTACGAGTGCGACCACCTCGACCGACATATCGACGATGAGGGCCGACGGATGTGCGGCGTCGATCCAGCGGGAGACGGCGCCCATCCGCGCGCTCAGACCGCGGAAGCGCACCGGTACCCAGTGCAACGCACCGCCGGCTGTCGCATCGATGGGGGCGATGTCAATGTCGAGAGGGAGTCGCACCCAGTCTCCAGTGAACGACGCCGGCCTTGGGAGCGACGAAAGAATGGCGACGGGCTCGTCGATCTCGGCGATGACCGTGAGCGCACGGTGCAGATGTCCAAGACCGCGACGGTGGACGTAATAACCGACCATGCGAAAATCTGCCGGAGGTGCATGGTGCGAAAAGTGCGCGCGAGGTGCGCAAACCTCAGGGCTTGGCAGGCCCACGGGGAGCCGTCGATAGACCATGACTAAGGCGCTGCTATCCATAGACAGCGTCGCTTAGCCGTGGCCGCTCAGGATGAGCCTGTCATTTGCATCGGCAAAACTGAATGCGGCTACAGTCACAGGTATGAAGCGCATCACCTATAGCGGCGGGTCGATCGTCACTGGCGATGCCATCACCGCTGCCCTGTTGAAGTACACGACGACGGTAACGGACGCTGAGAACAGCGTCGCGGTGGACATCACAGCGTTGGAAGAGAGTGGCGAGACCTCAATCCACACTCTTCTGCTCAGCCCCGCAAGCCAATTCGACGTCACTGACGTCGGCGGGATAGCGGAAGAAGACGAGGAGCGTCGTTTTCCGGTGCCGGACATGCCCCAGGTTGGGATCGCTGGGCAGGTTGAGAGCAACGGGGACGGGCGGGCGGCCGCCAAAGAGTTCGACGACATGATGGACGACATCGACAGCGGTTTGGGGCAATAGATCATGGGCCATTTCATCTACGGAAATCCCTCCGTCACAGTCGAATTCGACGATCGCATCCTGGCTCACCTGAAAGTGGTCATCCTCGCCAAGGTCCGCCGTGGCGAGAGCTTCACCTTCTCATGGGAATACACCGCGGCGGAGGGTAGTGGGCATAGCTCGAT
>JAYVNU010000178.1:0-4458 GCA_043758345.1 Lacisediminihabitans sp. | reverse complement strand
GTTCCACGGTATCTCTTCTTCAGCGCGTGGGCTCACCGGGTGAGTCTATCCGCGAGGTCTGACAGCGAAGGCCGTCAGGAGGGATCTGTGGAGACGGGATCGGCGGTCGGTGCGACGACCAGCCCCACCGTTCGCGTGCGCCGCAGTCCGAACCGCTTCGCCGCCCGCAGCACCAGAAACGCGTAGACGGCGAGGGTCACGACCGACACCAGCACCTCCGTGTAGTCGCCGGTCTTCGAGTTGACATCGACGAGTCCGAATGCACCAATCACGAAGATGATGGTGTTGTTGACCACGTGCGCGGCGATGGATGCCTCGAGCCCGCCGGTTCGCCAGGTCAGCCAGGTCGCGGCGACCGCGAACACCGACACGTCGAGCATTCCCCAGACGTCGTAGGCATGGCCGAAGGTGAAGAAGGGAATGGGAATGAGGATGGCGAAGAGTGGATGCCGCAACCACCCCCCGACGCTCTGCATGAGATAGCCGCGGAAGACGAACTCCTCCGCCGCCGCCTGCAGCGGAACGAGCAGTACCGCCACGATCACCACGGCCCAGGTGGTCGCGGTCACCCGCGCGGACGGCACAGGTTGCGCGGCGATGAGGGGCTGCAGGACGAGTGAGAACACGGTGGAGAGCAGATACACGCCGAGGGCGGGGAGGAAGAGGAGCGACATCCACTTCCAGCGGAGGCGTCCTGCGACGGACGAGATCAGCCCGGTCGGGCGGGGGCCGCTGATGAGTCTCGCGAACCAGATCGAGGGGAGCAGGATAGCCACCGACGCGAGCGAGGCCGCGAGGATGACCGGTGAACCGTTGTCGATGATGCCCGTCTTGAGGAGGTCGAGAAGCGGCTTCTGCGTGGCCGGAACGGTGAGGGCGATGAGGACGAAGATCAGAACGAGCACCACCGTCAGCACAATGAAGAAGGCCAGCGCGAGAAGGGCTGTGATGAGGGGCGTCCACCAGCGGTAGCCGGGAACGGATCTCGCGAGACGGTGATACTCGTACTCCACCGGACAATCATAAATGGGCTGCCGGCGCGCACCCACTACCGTTGAGGGCGACCCTCTTCGATTGGCTGTCCAATGCTCGCTGTCGTGATCGGGCTGGTGGGCGCACTCGTCTACGGCACCGCCGACTTCATCGGGGGCGTGGCATCCAAGCGCATCAGAGCCGTTCGGGTGACGGCGATCTCCGGCGCATCGGGCCTTGTTCTGCTGCTTGTCGTCTACCTCTTCGTCGGCGGGGTGTGGTCGGCGAAGGCCGTGCTGCTCGGCGCCCTCTCCGGCGTCTCTGGATCTCTCGGGATCATGCTGCTCTACGCTTGCCTCGCGATCGGTCCGATGAGCATCCTGTCTCCGCTGACGGCCGTTGTGTCGGCTCTGGTGCCGATGCTTGCCGGAGTCATCCGCGGCGAACGCCTCCAGCCGATCGGCTATCTGGCCCTCGGCATCGCGCTCGTCGCCGTCGTGCTCGTCGGATTCGTACCGGAGAAGGGGGTCGTGCGACCGTCGCTTCGAGCGCTGGCCATGGCCGTCGCATCCGGAACGCTGATCGGCATCTTCCTGATCGTGATCGATCTGACCCCGACCGATTCCGGGGCGGTGCCGCTGCTCATGAACCGTGCCGCCAACGCAACGATCATGTTCGCGGCCGTCGGCGTTCTGGCGCTGGTGGCTCGCCGACGGCCTGGTTCGGGCGGCAACTCCGGATGGCGTCCCGGTCTCGTTCTCGCCGTCGCCGGCGGACTCGTGGATGCCTCGGCCAACGCCCTCCTGCTGCTCGGCCTGCGGCTCGGCGAGTTGACCATCCAGTCGGTGCTGACGGCGCTCTACCCGGCCGGGACCATCGTGCTCGCCGCGATCGTGCTGCGGGAGAAGATCGCGCCGGTGCAGATCGTCGGGCTCGTGCTCGCACTCGGTGCCGCCGCCATGCTCTCGATTGCGCAGGTGCCGGCGTGAGCTCGGCGGTTCTCGGACTGGTCGCGGTTCTCGGACTGGTCGCATCGTGATCACCGCGGTTCTCGGACTCGTCGGGGCAGCGGTCTACGGCGCGAGTGACTTTCTCGGCGGGATGGGCGCTCGGCGGATGAGCGCAATCCGGGTCACGGCGCTCAATTCGGTGACCGGCCTCGTGCTGCTGCTGATCGCGGGGCTGATCCTGCCGATGCGCTGGTCTGGCGAAGCGCTCCTGTTCGGAGCCATCGCCGGGCTCGCCGGCTCGCTCGCGCTCGTTCTGCTCTACGGATGTCTCGCGCTCGGCCCCATGAGCATCCTCTCGCCGATCATGGCCCTCATCGCCGCCGTCGTGCCGATCTCGATCGGCTTCGCTCGCGGCGAGCGCCTGAGCAGCGCCGGCTACATGGGGCTCGTCATCGGACTCGTCGCCGTCATCCTGATCTGCTTCGTGCCCGGAGCGAGGGTCATTCGTCCGTCGGCGCGGGGCATCCTGATGGCCGTCGGAGCCGGCATCGCCGTGGGTGTGTACCTCGTGTTCATCGATCTCACTCCGCCCGACAGCGGACCGGCGCCTCTCATCATCACGTTCCTCGTTACGGCGATCGTGATGGGAGGCATCCTGCTCGGCCAACGGCTGCGACGGCCGTTCCCGCCCGCACCACGCAGCGCCATTCTCTTCGCGCTCGCCTGCGGAGTGACGGATGCGCTGGCCGCGTTCCTCTCCCTGCTCGCGCTCCGCAGCGGCGACCTCTCGGTCGTGTCGGTGCTGAACGCGCTCGCGCCGGCCGGCACGATCGTGCTCGCCGCGATCGTGCTGCGGGAGCGGATCGCCGTGGTGCAGTGGATCGGGCTCGTCGTCGCCCTCGTGGCCGCGGGATTGCTCGCGCTGGCGTGAGGTGGCGCGGCGCGGTCAGCTCTCGTCGAGGATGAGGCGCTTCCCGAGGCTGACGACCTGATCTTCGCCGTAGCCGAGGCCGCGATAGAAGGCGAGAACCTGCAGATTGTCGGAACGCACCTGCAGATTGAGCTTGGGACATCCACGTTCCTTGAGCAGTCGCTCGACCTCGCTCATCAACTGCCGGCCGAGACCCGTGCGGTGCAGCGTCGGATCGACCGCCAGGTAGTGCACCCAGCCGCGATGACCGTCGTAGCCGGCCATCGCGGTGCCGACGATGCGACGTTCGATCTCCCCCACCAGGAACAGTTCTGGCTGCTCCGTCAGTTTGCGAGCGATGTCTGCCCGCGGATCGTTCCACGGGCGCACGAGCGAACAGTCGGTCCACAGCGTGACGGCGGCGTCGGTATCTTCTTCGCTAAACGGGCGGATGAGCATCCTTCTATTCTGCCGGGTCCACGTCGCTCGGTGTGGCACCCCAAATCCCGTGAGTTGGGCATTTTGGCGGTTATGAGCGCCTCATAACCGCCATTTCATCCAACTCACGGGTCAGGCCGAATGGCTACCAGGCGTAGTCCTCTGGCGCGGTCTTGTGCCCGGGGAACAGTTCGTCGAGACGCGCGAGAGCCGCAGCGTCGAGCTTCACGTCGAGGGCGCGCACCGCGGCATCCAGCTGCTCCTGCGTTCGCGGCCCGATGATCGGCGCGGTCACGGCGGGCTGGTGAAGCAGCCAGGCGAGAGCGACGTCGCCCGGCTCGTGCCCGAGCTGCGACGCGAGGTCCTCGTACCCGGTCAGCGCCTCGCGGTGCGCCTCGAGCGCGTCAGCAGAGCGACCCTCGAGGCGGCGCTTCCCCTCGCCGGTCTTCTTGACGACGCCCCCGAGCAGTCCGCCATGAAGCGGCGACCACGGGATGATGCCGAGGCCGTTCTCGACCGCGGCCGGGATCACCTCGAGCTCGATGTCGCGCGTCAGCAGGTTGTAGATCGACTGCTCGCTCACGAGTCCTGTGAAGTTGCGCCGACGAGCCTCGGCCTGGGCCGTCGCGATGTGCCAGCCGGCAAAATTGCTGCTTCCGGCATACAGGATCTTTCCCTGTGCGACCGCGGTCTCCATGGCCTGCCAGATCTCGTCCCAGGGGGTCGCCCGGTCGACGTGATGAAACTGGTAGACGTCGATGTAGTCGGTCTGCAGGCGGGAGAGCGAAGCATCCAGTGCCCGGCGGATGTTGAGTGCCGACAGTTTTCCCTCGTTCGGCCAGTCGCCCATGTCACCGTAGAGTTTCGTCGCGAGCACGGTCTTCTCGCGGCGTCCGCCGCCCGAGGCGAACCAGTTGCCGACGATCGTCTCCGTCGCGCCCCGGCCCTTGTCCTGGCCGTAGACGTTCGCGGTGTCGAAGTAGTTGATGCCGTAGTCGTGGGCCGAATCCATTATCGAGTGAGAGTCCACCTCCGTCGTAAGCGGACCGAAATTCATCGTTCCGAGGCAGAGACGGGAGACTGAGAGGCCTGAGCGGCCGAGCTGCGTATATTCCATACCCCGACAGTGCGCCCTCTTTCGTCCGTTGCCAAGGGGCTGGAGCGAAATGGTCGGTCGACCCTCGTTCG
>JAYVNU010000177.1:0-13485 GCA_043758345.1 Lacisediminihabitans sp. | reverse complement strand
GGCAGCGACTATCGTCCCTTCGAGCGACCGCTCCACTGCTCTTCGACCACTGCACCGTCGCCGAGTTCCGCGCTCTCAGCGGCCAGCGCCGACTTCCTCCGCCGATCGCGCCCCAGTCCGACTCTGCGTGGCTTCTTCAGCCGGGGGGAGCACTGTCACGCGTGACGATAGCTACGCCAGAACCGCCAGCTACGCCAGCTACGCCAGAACCGCCTCGAGCGAGCGCAGTTCGAGAGAGTGGGCCATCGCGACCGGAGCGCTGACGACACCGCCGTCGTGGGTGTTGAGGCCGAGCGCGAGTGACGCATCCACCCGGAGCGCGGCCTTCCAGCCTGTGTTAGCGATCGCGCGAACATACGGCATCGTCGCATTGGTCAGGGCGTAGGTCGAGGTGTTCGGCACGGCACCGGGCATGTTGGCGACGCAATAGAACAGCGAGCCGTGCACGGTGAAGGTCGGGTCGGCGTGGGTGGTGGGGTGCGAGTCGGCGAAGCATCCACCCTGGTCGACAGCGATGTCCACGAGAACGCTCCCCGGCTTCATGCGGGAGACCAGCTCGTTGCTCACGAGCTTCGGGGCCTTGGCGCCCGGCACAAGCACGGAGCCGATGACCATGTCGGCGGCAACGCAGGCGCGATCGATCTCGAAACCGTTCGATGCGATGGTGCGTATGCGCCCGGCGTAGATCTCATCGAGCTCGCGAAGGCGCTGGATGTTGGTGTCGAGCACCGTGACATCCGCTCCGAGTCCGACGGCGATGGCGACGGCGCTGGTGCCGGCGACTCCACCGCCGAGCACCACGATGCTGGCGGGGTAGGTGCCCGGAACACCCGGAACGAGCAAGCCGGGCCCGCCGTTCGGCTTCAGCATCGCGTTCGCACCGACGATCGGGGCCAGCCGCCCGGCGACCTCGCTCATCGGGGCGAGCAGCGGAAGGGCGCGCGAGGGCAGCTGCACCGTCTCGTATGCGATCGACGTGACCTTCTTCGCCACGAGTTCGCCGGTGAGCTCCGGTTCGGCTGCGAGGTGAAGGTAGGTGAAGAGCAACATCCCCTCGCGGAAGTAGCCGTATTCGCTCGCGACCGGCTCCTTCACCTTCAGCAGCAGATCGGCGGCAGCCCAGGTCGATGCCGCATCGGGGCAGATGAATGCCCCGGCCGCTCGGTATTCGTCGTCACTGATCGACGATCCGAGGCCGGCACCCGTCTGCACGAGCACCTCGTGACCGTGCGCGACGAGGTCGTGCACCCCCGCCGGCGTGATCGCCACGCGGAATTCGTTGTTCTTGACCTCGGCGGGAATGGCGATTCTCATGGTGCTTCAGCGTACCGGGACCCACGCGCGAATCCGCAGGTTTTGAGGCACTTTGATACTGATTTCGTGAAGTTTATGTTTCCGAATGGCTGGTTTGCCCCTTATGGGGCGCGCTCGACCCCTCTGCTGTGCCAGTATCGGACCGAACGGACGACGTGTGCCCGAGCCGATTGCTAGTCATGAAGGAGTTGCTCGCTATGACGAGACCACTGCCACAGGATCCGATAATCCAGCGCCTCATCCAGCAGGCCGCGAAAGCCAGCGTATCGCGCCGCACGATGCTGCAGACGGCGGGTGTCGCGGCCGCTACGCTCGCCCTCGCCGCCTGCGGCACGGGCTCCGGTTCGAAGCCGGCGGCGGCCACCGACATCTCCTCGACGAACAAGACCCTCAACTGGGCGAACTGGTCGTACTACCTCGACCTGAAGGGCAAGAAGTATCCGACGCTCGTCGCCTTCGAGAAGCAGACCGGGATCAGCGTCAACTACGCCGTCGCCGTCGATGACAACAACACCTACTACGCGAAGGTCAAAGACCAGCTCGCCCTCGGGCAGGACATCGGCGCCGACACGGTCTGTCTGACCGACTGGATGGTGAGTCGACTGATCGGTCTCGGCTACACGCAGAAGCTCGACCACTCGAAGATCCCCAACATCTCAAACCTCAGCGCGAGCTTGCAGAAGCCCGATTTCGACCCGGGGCGTGACTATTCGCTGCCCTGGCAGAGCGGATTCGCCGGCCTCTGCTGGAATAAAGAGAAACTGCCGAACGGGTTGAAGACGGTCTCGGAGCTCTGGGACCCCGCGCTGAAGGGCAAGGTCGGTGTGCTCTCCGAGATGCGTGACACCATCGGGCTCATCATGATGGAGCAGGGAGTGGATGTCGCATCGAAGAACTGGGGCGATGCCCAGTTCTCGAAGGCGATCGACGAATTCCGCACCCAGGTCAAGAGTGGACAGATTCGCAACATCAAGGGCAACTCCTACGCCGACGACCTGAAGAGCGGTGACACGATCGCCGCGATCGTCTGGTCGGGGGATGTCACGTCGATCAACGGTGAGGTCGGCGGCGACAAGTTCGGCTTCGCCCTGCCCGAGACGGGCGGAACGCTCTGGAGCGACAACTACATCGTGCCGATCGGGTCGAGCAAGAAGGCGAACGCCGAGAAGTTGATGAACTACTACTACGAGCCGGAGGTCGCGGCGACGGTCGCCGCGTTCGTGAACTACATCACCCCGGTGAACGGTGCGAAGGAGGCGATGGCGAAGATCGATCCATCGCTCGTCGACAACCAGTTGATCTTCCCCGACGCGGCGACGCTCGCGAAGGCCAAGATCTTCCGTACTCTGACCACCGCCGAACAGAGCAAGTACACGGTCGAATTCGAGTCGGTCGGTCTCGGCGCCTGATGGCCGGCGCAGACCTCGAGCTGGTCGGGATCACCAAGCGGTTCCCCGGCTTCACCGCGATCGAGAACCTGGATCTGGTGATCCCGGCCGGATCGTTCTTCGCTCTGCTCGGGCCATCCGGCTGCGGTAAGACGACGACGCTTCGACTGGTCGCCGGCCTCGAAGATCCGACCGCCGGACGAATCCTCATCGGCGGCGAAGACGTCACGCAGACGAAGCCGTTCCAGCGTCCGGTGAACACGGTATTCCAGAGCTACGCGCTCTTCCCGCACATGACGGTGCTCGAGAATGTCGCCTTCGGACTTCGACGGCGCCGGGTCGCCGATCCGATCGCGAAGGCGCACGACGCCCTCCGCCTCGTCGAGCTCGACCATCTCGCAGCACGGCGGCCGCAGCAACTCTCCGGTGGCCAGCAGCAGCGTGTCGCGCTCGCTCGCGCCGTGGTGAACCAGCCGGCGCTACTGCTCCTCGATGAGCCGCTCGGTGCACTCGATCTCAAACTGCGGCGACAGATGCAGCTCGAGCTGAAGACGATCCAGACCGAGGTGGGCCTGACTTTCGTGCACGTGACACACGACCAGGAGGAGGCCATGACGATGGCCGACACCGTCGCCGTCATGAACAAGGGTCGCATCGAGCAGATGGGAGCCCCGGAAGACCTCTACGAATTGCCGAAGACCACGTTCGTCGCGAACTTCCTCGGCCAGTCGAATCTCTTCACCGGCGCGGTCGTCGAATCGACCGGCGACACGATCGCGGTGGATGTCGCGGGCTCGCGCGTCGTCGTACCGAAATACCGTGCCGCACGCCACTCCGGAATCGTCACCGTCGGAGTGCGGCCCGAGAAGCTCTCGCTGCTCACCAACAGGCCGAGCGCGACGGCCGGCCGCAATGTGATCGGCGCCGGGCGCGTTATCGACGTTTCGTTCAGCGGGGTCAGCACCCAATACATCGTGGACATCCCCGGTGTCGGGTCGATCGTCGTGTTCGCCCAGAACATGGTCTTCGGTCCGGTGGTCGACCTCGGTGCGGAGGTCTGGCTGAGTTGGACGGTGGATCACGGTTTCGGCCTCGAGGACGTTCCCGACGATTCGGCGGCTGGGTCGCCAGACGACCTCCAGCCGCTGCACCTGACGCAGACCGGCGGCGCCGACAGTGCGGCCGCGAAGGTCAGCGCCTGACGATGGCGATCACCGCTTTCACCGGCGTCGCGACGACGGCCGACACCTCGCCGCGGCGGAAGAAGAGCTGGGTCGCCCTCGTGCTGCTGCTTCCCGGGCTGCTCTACCTCGTGCTGTTCTTCATCGTGCCTCTCATCTCGCTCGTGATCACGTCGCTCCAGGTGCCATCGCCGACCGCGTTCGGGCAGTACGAGACGGCGTTCAACTGGCAGACCTACGGCACGGTGATCTCGACCTATGGCACCCAGATCCTCCGCTCATTCCTCTACGCACTGCTCGCGACGATCTTCGCGTTGCTGTTCAGCTATCCGCTCGCCTATTTCATCGGGGTGAAGGTGCGGCGGTACCCGATCCTGCAGGGGCTCATGCTCGTGCTCGTCATCGCCCCGTTCTTCATCAGCTTCCTGCTGCGCACGCTCGCCTGGAAGGCGATCCTGTCAGACGACGGTGTCGTCATCGGCGGGTTGAAGGCACTGTCACTGATGGGCCCGCAGGATCACTTCACCGGAACCCCGGTCGCGGTCGTGTTCGGACTGACCTACAACTTCATCCCGTTCATGTGCCTCCCGCTCTACACGACACTCGAGCGACTGGACGTGCGCTATCTCGAGGCCAGCAACGACCTCTACGCCGGCACCTTCGAGACCTTCCGCACCGTCACCCTGCCCCTCTCGCTGCCCGGTATCGTGTCCGGCACGCTGCTCACCTTCATTCCAGCGGCCGGCGATTACGTCAACGCGTCCAGCGAGTTCCTCGGGGGCGCGTCATCGACGATGGTCGGCAACGTGATCCAGTCGAACTTCCTGGTGCAGTTGAACTATCCGGTGGCGGCGGCGCTCTCGATCATTCTGATGGCGATCATCCTCATCATCGTGAGCGTCTACGTCAAACGCAGCGGAACGGATGATCTCGTATGACGTCGCGCTTCGGATTCGGTCGGTGGCTGCTGCCCTTCTACAGCCTGCTGGCGCTCGTCTTCCTGCTCATCCCCATCGTGTACACGATCGTCTTCTCGTTCAACAATTCGCTGAAGACGAACATCTCCTGGCGCGGCTTCACCCTCGACAACTGGCTGCACGTCTGCGACGAGCCGGGGGTCTGCGACGCCTTCGGCAACAGCATCCTCATCGGCGTCGTCGCAACGGTCATCGCGACGACGCTCGGCACCATGATCGCCATCGCTCTCGCGCGCTACCGATTCCGTTTCCGCGCGGCGACCAACCTGCTGATCTTCCTTCCAATGGCGACGCCCGAGGTCGTGCTCGGCGCCGGTCTCGCCGCGCAGTTCCTCACCGCGGGGGTCGCGAAGGGCATCGGAACGGTCATCATCGCGCACACCATGTTCTGCCTCAGTTTCGTGGTCGTTACGGTGAAGGCGCGGGTATCGGGGCTCGACCCGGCGCTCGAGGAGGCCGGGCGGGATCTCTACGGATCACCGGCCCAGGTGTTCCTCAGGGTGACGCTCCCGCTGCTGCTGCCGGGCATCCTCGCCGCGGCGCTGCTGTCGTTCTCGCTGAGCTTCGACGACTTCATCATCACCTATTTCAATTCGGGGTCGCTCCAGACCTTCCCGACCTACATCTACACCGCGGCGACGAGGGGCATCCCGCCACAGGCGAACGTGATCGCGTCCGCGGTCTTCACTCTCGCGATCATCATCGTCGTCTCGACCCAGGTCTCCGGCGAACTCCGTCGCAAGCGCCTCGCCAGGATGACGGTCGGATCGTGAGCACCGCGGGAGCCACCGGCACCCGGTACCCCGACCGGGAGCGTCTCGCCGAGGCCTGGGCGATCGAGGTGGAGACGTTCCGCATCGCCCGTCCGCAGTCGAGGCGCCAGTTCGTGACGGCATCCGAATTCCTGCCCGACGGCGTTCCGATGCTCTGGATGGCGAAGTGGCCGGGGCCGTGGCCGGTCTACGTGGAGAGCGCAGCCGGCGCCCATTTTCGCGATGTCGACGGCATCGACCATGTCGACCTGTGCCTCGGCGACACCGGGGCGATGTGCGGCCATGCGCCACCGGCCTCGGTCTCGGCGATCGCGGTCCAGCTGGCGAAGGGCTCGACCTTCATGCTTCCGACGGAGGATTCCGCCGCGGCCGCCGGCATCCTCGCCGAGCGCTTCGGCCTGCCGAGCTGGCAGTTCAGTCTCTCCGCGACGGACGCCAACCGCAGCCTCATCCGCTTCGCGCGCCAGGTCACCGGACGCCGCAAGATCGTCGTGCACGACTTCTGCTACCACGGCACGGTCGACGAGGCCTACGCGACGCTCTCGCCCTCCGGTGAGGTCGTCGAGCGCCGCGGAACGATCGGCGCACCGGTTCCGCCTTCGGAGACGACCGCCGTCGTGCCGTTCAACGATGTCGCGGCTCTCGAGGTGGCTCTCGCCGGCGGTGAGATCGCCGCGGTGCTGATGGAACCGGCGCTGACCAACATCGGCATCGTTCTGCCGGCCGCCGGATATCACGAAGCGGTTCGTGCGCTCTGCACCGAGTACGGCGCGATCCTCATCATCGACGAGACGCACACCCTCTGCGCCGGGCCCGGAGGGATGGTGCTGCGCGACGGCCTCCAGCCCGACGCGGTCGTCGTCGGCAAGAGCATCGGTGGAGGCATCCCCGCCGCGGCATATGGCATGACGGCCTCGTTCGCGGCGCTCGTTCGCGCCAGTATCGACCTCGAAGACATCGACGTCGGGGGAGTCGGCGGCACACTCGCCGGAAATGCACTCTCGCTCGCCGGCATCCGGGCGACGCTGTCGGAGGTGCTGACGGCGGATGCCTTCCCGGCGATGTTCGATCGGGCGACGGAGTGGACGGTCGGCGTGCAGGCAGTGATCGACGAGTTCTCCGTGCCGTGGCAGGTGACCCAGCTGGGCGCGCGTTCCGAATACAGCTTTCGGGCGACACCGCCGACCGATGGCGCCGAGGCCGCCGCGGCAGACGACTTCGAGCTGCAGCAGTTCCTTCACCTGCACGCCCTCAACCGAGGCATCCTGCTCACGCCGTTCCACAACATGGCGCTGATGTGTCCGTCGACGACGCCGGCCGACGTCGAGCGACACACGGTCGCGTTCCGCGAGGCGATCGTCGCGCTCTACGCCTGAGTGATCGTCGCGCGCACGACTGCAGAGGCTCGTAACTCGCCGACCGATGTCCCGCCGCCGAGCACGCGCTCGGTCGTCAGCCCGGCGACGCGGGCGGCCTCGTCTGCCGAGACGGCCCCGACCGACGCGAGCAGCTCGAGACCGACGAGGCTCGTCGCGCGGGAGCTGCCGTCGATCGACTTGAGCGCCACAGCGGTGCCATCCCGCGCGCCCATCACGATCACGCCTTCGGCGCCGCCTTTGCAGATCAGGCCGAGTTCGTCGATCACGATGGTGTTCGGCCGTCCGGGTCCGTCGATCGCCCAGGGATTCTCCAGCACGGCCTCGCGCAGCAGGATGGCGGACGCATCCGGGCCGCCCGACACCCGACCGACCGCCGTCGCGAGCCCGCGAAGGGTGGTCGCGAAGACTGGAGCACCGCAGCCGTCGACGCCGAGGTGACCGACCGGCTGGCCGGTGAACTCCTCGACGGTCGAGCGGATGCGGTGCTGCAGCGGATGTTCAGGGTCGAGATAGGTCTCGAGCGGCCAGCCGTTCGCCACACAGGCGAGCAGGAAGGCTGCGTGCTTTCCGGAGCAGTTCATCGTCACGCGGAGGGGCTCGGACGCGTCTGACCGGGAGGCGCTGTCGAGGGGCCAGTCGGCCGGGCACTGCAGCGCATCCGCGCCGAGACCGGCTGCCGCCAGCAGCTCACGCACGACGGCGACGTGGGGCGGCGTACCGGCGTGGCTCGCTGCCGCGAGAACCAGCTGGGCACCGGTGAGCGCCACGCCGGAGCGTAGCACCGCGATGGCCTGGAACAGCTTCAGCGCCGACCGGCCGTAGACGAGCGCGTCGCCGTCGCCGAGCATCCGCAGCACGTCGCCGTCGGGCCCGATCACGACCGCGGCACCGAGATGACGCGATTCCTCGAGCCCGGAGCGCTCGAGAACGGCGAGCTCGACGACACCGTCGGCGGTCAGTGCGTGACTCACAGCGCGAACGTCATTGCGGGCACGTCTCGGTGTAGCAACTCACGGTGCAGCAACCCACGGTGCAGCACCCCATAGTGCCGCAGCTCCCAGCGTCGCAACTCATAGTGCCGCAGCTCCCAGCGCCGCGAAGCCCGCCTCGAGCACGCCGATCGCATCGAGCAGCTGGTCATCGCTGATGGCGAGGCTCGGAAGGAATCGGATGACGTTTGCGAACGTGCCCGCACTGAGCAGCAGCACCCCGTTCTGCGCCGCGAAGGCGGTGAGGGACGCGACGGCGGCCGGGTTCGGATCGCGCGTTCCGGGCAGCACAAGCTCGATCGCGAGCATCGCACCGATGCCGCGCACATCGCCGATGACGGGATAGCGCGACTGCAGCGACAGCAGCGCCGGCATCAGAAGGGTCTCGATCCGGCCCCCGTCGGCGAGCAGGCCGCGACGCTCGATCGACTCGAACACCGAGACGGCGGCGGCGGCGGCAACCGGATTGCCGGCGAAGGTGCCACCGAGTCCGCCGGGGTGGGAGGCGTCCATGATCTCGGCTCGTCCGGTCACTCCGGCGATCGGAAGGCCGCCGGCGATCCCCTTCGCGCTCAGTATCATGTCGGGGACGACGCCGAAGTGCTCGACGGCGAAGTAGGCACCGGTGCGCGCCATCCCACTCTGGATCTCATCGGCGACGAACACGATCCCGTTCGCGGTGCACCACTTCTGCAGTGCCGGGAGATAGCCGTGCGCCGGCACAACGAAACCGCCCTCACCCTGGATCGGTTCGACGACGAGGCAGGCGAGGTCGGCCGCTCCGACGTACTTCTCGAGGTAGGTGATGGTGCGGGTCGCGGCATCCGCTCCGCTGAGTCCGTCATGGAACGGGTAGGAGCCCGGCGCGTGGAACACAGAACCGGCGAACGGTCCGAAGCCGGCCTTGTAGGGCATCGCCTTGAAGGTCATGGCCATCGTGAGGTTGGTGCGGCCGTGGTAGGCGTGCTCGAGCACGGCGACGCCGGTTCTGCCGGTGTACTTGCGCGCGATCTTGACGGCGTTCTCGACCGCCTCGGCGCCGGAGTTCAGCAGCACCGTCTTCTTCGCGAAGTTCCCGGGCGTGTGATCGGCGAGCAGCTCGGCCACGCGCACGTAAGACTCGTAGGGCGTGATGGTGAACATGGCGTGAGTCAGCTGCGCGAGTTGGGCGGATGCGGCGGCGACGACGGCCTCGTCGGTGTGACCGATCGTCATCACCCCGATTCCGGAGCCGAGGTCGATGAACTGGTTGCCGTCGACGTCGATGACGATCGCACCGTGGGCGCGCTCGATGTAGACGGGAAGCGCCGACGCCACACCACTCGGAACGACCCTCAGACGTCGCTCATGGATCGCCTGCGATTTCGGCCCTGGAACAGCGGTAACGACCCGGCGGTCGATGGGGAAAACAGTGGGGGCCAAGGTGTCGGTCATGATGATTCGAGCCTAGCTTTCTGCGGGCTTTTCCGCGCGTTCCAGCCTGGGGCTGTAACCTTTCCAATCGTGAAACTCGAACATCATTACGCTGTCGGACTCGACTGGACGGGCAACCGGGGCACCGGTACGAGCGGATACCGGGACTATGGACGCGACCATGTGCTGCGAGCAGAGGGAAAGCACGACATCGCGGGCTCGAGTGATCGCGCGTTCTTCGGCGACACCGACCGCTGGAACCCGGAGGAACTGTTCGTCGGGGCCCTCGCACAATGCCATCTGTTGAGCTATCTGCACGTCGCAGCGAGCAACGGGATTGTCGTCGTCGGCTATACCGATGCGGCGACCGGCGTGATGGAGCAGACCGCGGATGGCGGTGGCCACTTCACCTCGGTGACGCTCAGGCCGGTGGTGACCATCGCCTCCGGTGATCCGGCTCTCGCGCTCGAGCTCCATCACGAGGCGAGCACGAAGTGCTTCATCGCGAGCTCGGTGAACTTCGAGGTGTTGCACGAGCCCGAGATCTTGGTCGTCGACTAGCGACAGCGCAGTGAAGAGGCAGTACTCACCGGCCGCAGCGCTCACCAACCGCAGTCGCCTGCGACCCAGTCGAGCCACCGCTTCTTGACGGCGGGCGGGACGGCGAACCCGAACAGGGCATTCCGATCGCTGCCCGCATCGGCTCGGCGTGTAGTCCAGCACGATGGTGCGGGGCGCGGACTTCGACGACACCGCCGTCTCGAACCAGGCGGAGTCGAAGCGGGCGGAAGTGACCTCGATATCGGTGCCGCTGAGGTTCTCCACCTCGATCTGCGCCTGGCGCGGCGCATAGTCGGAGCGGTACTGGAACACCGAGATGGACAGTTTCACCGTGGCTTGAGGGGGGTGGATGCTGGGCAGCCGCCGAGCGCGCCGAGCGCGCCGAGCGCCGTTACGGCGGCTCCCGCGAGCAGCACGCGTGACTGCCGGGAGGGCACCATCGTTCGAGCGTAGGTCACCGAGTCGCCCGCGCGCTGGCCCTCGCGTAGGCTTGGGCCGCAACCAGCGGCCCATGCCCGCAGTCAGGTTTCCCATGGGTGAGTCGGAGAGACTGATCCGATTGCCTCCCGCGGCCCCCGCGACAGCGTGCCATCACAGCCCCACCACAGCCCCTTCACAGCCCTCCAGAAAGTAGCACTGTGCGTAAACTCCTCGGCGCGATCGCCCTCACCGGTATTCTCGTGGTCTCCCTCGCCGCCTGCAGCTCGTCCGGTACGAACAGCTCGACGAGCGGGTGCAGCCCGACCGCCTCGGGTTCATCTTCGGAGAAGGTGCAGGTCTCCGGCACGTTCGGTGCCGCGCCGAAGGTGACTTTCAGCAAGGGAATCACAACGAAGGCAACGGAGCGTTCCGTGATCACGAACGGTACGGGCAAGACCGTCGCTGCGGCCAACAGCAACGTCACGCTGAATTACGCGGTCTACAACGGCACAACCGGCAAGAAAATCGACGCGACCGGCTACACGAAGGGCAAAGACATCCCGTATGCGGTCAACAAGGATTCGATCGTCGGCCTGTACAAGGCGGTCCTCTGTTCGACGGCGGGAACCCGCGTCGCTGCCATCATCCCGCCGGCCGACGCGTTCGGAACGTCCGGCAATTCGAGTCTCGGAATCGGCGCCAAAGACTCGGTCATCTTCGTCATCGATGTCGACACGGTGAAGGCGCCCGTCAAGGCGCTCGCCAAGGCCAACGGCACGCCGCAGCCCGCTCCGGCCGGTTTCCCGACAGTCGTGCTAGCGGCGAGCGGTGCCCCGACCATCACGATGCCGACGACGGCCCCTCCGACCACCACGCAGGTCGCGGTGCTGAAGAAGGGCTCCGGCAAGGTCGTCAAGGCCGGCGACAGCGTCACCATGAACTACACCGGAGCGATCTACGCGACGGGCAAGGTCTTCGATTCCTCCTGGACGCGCGGCCAGACTTTCACGACGGTCACCTCGGGGGTCATCCCCGGGTTCACGAAGGCGCTCGTCGGCCAGGCCGTCGGCTCCCAGGTGATCGTGGTGATTCCCCCCGCCGACGGCTACGGAGCCAGCGGAACCAAGGATGGCTCGATCAAGGGAACGGACACCATCGTCTTCGTGATCGACATCCTCGCGACCGCCTAGTCGGAACTGAACGGCGCGACGGGCTAGCGTAGGCACCATGCGCCGCGTCATCATCCTCGGTTCGACCGGATCGATCGGCGTGCAGGCGCTGGATGTCATCGCAGCCAACCGGGAATCGTTCCAGGTCGTGGGGCTCGCGGCCGGCACCAATCGGGCGCTCGTCGAGCGGCAGGCCCAGGAGTTCGGTGTCGATCACGTCGCGCTCGGCGCCGACGAAGCTGAGCAGCTGGTGCGAACGGTCGGAGCGGATGTCGTGCTCAACGGCATCACCGGCTCGGTCGGCCTCGGCTGCACTCTTGCCACGCTCGAGACCGGCACGACGCTTGCTCTCGCCAACAAGGAGAGTCTCATCGTCGGGGGAGACCTCGTCACCGCGCTCGCCAAACCGGGCCAGATCGTGCCCGTCGACTCGGAGCACTCGGCGATCGCGCAAGCCCTCCGATCGGGGTTGGCGAGCGAGGTGCGGAGACTCGTGCTCACGGCATCCGGTGGTCCGTTCCGCGGGCGCAGCCGCGAGTCGCTGAGGGGTGTCACCCCGGCCGAGGCGCTCGCGCATCCGACCTGGGACATGGGGCTCGTGGTCACCACCAACTCGTCGACCCTCGTCAACAAGGGGCTCGAGGTGATCGAGGCGCACCTGCTCTTCGATGTGCCGTACGAGCGGATCGATGTGACCGTGCATCCGCAGTCCATCGTGCACTCCATGGTGGAGTTCGTCGACGGCTCGACCATTGCCCAGTGCTCGCCGCCCGATATGCGACTTCCCATTTCGCTCGGACTCGACTGGCCGAACCGGGTCGCCGGCGTCGGGATTCCGCTCGACTGGACGGTGGCCAGCCAGTGGACCTTCGAACCCCTCGATACCGAGGCCTTCCCCGCCGTCGAGCTGGCGAAACGCGTCGGAATTGCAGCCGGAACGTATCCGGCCGTGTTCAACGCCGCGAACGAGCAGGCGGTCGCTGCGTTCCATGGCGGCAGCATCGGTTACGTCGATATCCTCGATGTCATCGAGCGAGTCGTCGACCTGCACGAGCCATTCGGGGAGGTGCTCTCGCTCGAGTCGGTGCTCGACGCCGAGAGCTGGGCGCGTGGCGCCGCGGAAGACGTGATCGCCGACCGCCCCCCTCGTTGATCGAGCCTGTCGGTAGCCCCACGATCTGGGGGTCCCGTGTCCCAGCCAGTTCATGGGCAGCCGCCGTTACGCTGTGCAGGTGGAAACCGTCCTGCTCTACATCGTTGGCATTCTCGTCGTTCTCGTCGGCGTCGCCGTCTCGATAGGACTCCACGAACTCGGCCATCTCATCCCGGCGAAACTCTTCGGGGTGCGGGTCGGCCAGTACATGATCGGCTTCGGGCCGACGATCTTCTCGCGCAAGAAGGGTGAGACGGAATACGGCATCAAGGCGATTCCACTCGGCGGCTACATCTCGATGGCTGGCATGTACCCTCCGAAGCGCGCCGGCGAGAAATCCCGGACCTCGGGCATCGACTCGTTCCCGCTCGAGAGTGAATACGAATCCGTCGGCAGCGCCAGGCGTAAGAACTTCTTCGCGACGATGGTGCAAGATGCCCGCACCGCGAGCGAAGACGCGATCCCCGAGGGCGCAGAGAACCGTGTCTTCTACAAACTCGCCGTATGGAAGCGCATCATCATCATGTTCGGCGGTCCCGCGATGAACGTGGTGATCGCTCTCGTGCTGCTTACGGTCGTGCTCTGCGGTTTCGGTATCCAGCAATTGAGCACGACAGTGCAGAGCGTCTCCGTCTGCGCGCTGCCGGCGACGAGCGCCCGTCAGACCTGCCAGGCGGGAGATCCTGCCGCGCCGGCGGCGGCGGCGGGTGTGAAGGTCGGCGACACGGTGCTGTCCATCAATGGCGCGAAGATCACCACGTGGGCGCA
>JAYVNU010000176.1:0-4471 GCA_043758345.1 Lacisediminihabitans sp. | reverse complement strand
GCTTGGTGTGGCCGTTGCCGCCGCCTTTTCCATTGCCCTTCCCCGGTGCGACGGGCGCACTCGGGGCAATCGACACGCTGACGGACGGTGACGGAGTGGATGACGGAGCGACGCTTGCTCCGCTGGTCGGCGTCGTCGCAGCCCCCGTGCCATCACCTCCGAGTGCGACGGACAGCGCGATGCCGCCCGCGAGCAGCAGCGCGGCCACCGCACCGATGACGATCAGGCGCACGGGTCGTTTCGGCTCGGTCCGTTCGGCCGTTGCCAGTACGCGGGTGGCGGAGTTCGTGGACGCAGGAGTCAGTACGGCCGTCGATTCATCGGCGGAGGGCAGCAGAAGCGTCGGAGCTGGCATTACGGCGGTTGCAGCATCCACCGCCTGCACGGTTGCGTGATGCGCGCTCGACGTCCACCGGTCCAGTTCATCGGCGAGCAGACGGCTGCGAGTCGACATGTCGAGGGCGGTCGGGCGCAGATCGGGATCCCGCGATGTCAGCTGTGCGAGCAACACCTGCCACTCCGCGGGCAGATCGGAGGGGATCTCGGGATCTCGCACCAAACGAGCACTCATCGATTCGACCATCGTTCCGGGGAACGGCACCTTCCCGGTGAGGCACTCGAGCAGCACCAGTCCAAGCGAGTAGAGGTCCGACGCCGTTCCGAGATCCGATCCGGTGATCTGCTCCGGGCTCAGGTAGGCGGCTGTGCCCATCACGTTTCCGGTCATGGTGAGGCGTGTCGAGCCGACGAGATGGGCGATGCCGAAGTCGGCCAGCTTGGCACGAAACGGCTCACTCGGCACCTCGGTCGGCGCGAGCAGGATATTGCCCGGTTTGAGGTCTCGGTGCACGATGCCGAGGGAGTGGGCGGTGTGAAGGGCCTCGCCGATCTCCGCGGCGATGAGTGCCGTTGCCGAGCCGTCGATGGTCCCGGTGGCGAGGGCATCATGAAGACTCGGACCGGCGACCAGTTCCATGACGAGGTAGCTCGGCTCGGAGTCCCCGGGTACGGCGAGGTGGGCGTCGAAGAGCGAGACGAGATTCGGATGATTCAGCCGCGCGAGAGCGTGGACCTCGGCCTCGCGGCGGGAGTCGTCGTCGGCCTCGCCGGCGTCGAAGATCTTCAGAGCGACATCCCGGTGCAGGTTGGTGTCGTCCGCGCGATAGACCGACGCCATTCCGCCGCGACCGATGAGCGACAAGATGCGGAATCGTTCGGCGAAGACCTGTCCGGCACGCGGATCGTCGACGCTCACTGTCACTCCCTTCGCGCGGCCCGCCCGCCGGGCCGACATCTACGCTAGGCCACGTTCCTGGCTTCCCCAACTGCTGCGCGACCCGACGTCCGTTGCGCGAATGAATCGAAATGCGGCCGTTACTTCGGCGCGTGCCCGTCGAGAAACTCGTAGACCTCGGTCGTGTCGACCCCGGTGAAGCCGCCGGTCGGCATCGCGGCGAGCAGCGAGCTGTTCAGCCGCGGGCTCGGCAGCGCGTTATTCTCCCACCGCGTGGCGAGGCCGGCCGGCGGCTGGCGACAGCACGCAGGGTCGGGGCAGGTCGAAACGAAGCGGTTCGTCGTGTCCCGCCCCCTGAACCACTTGACGTGGGCGAACGGGGTTCCGACGCTCACCGAGAAGTTGCCGCGTGATCCGGGTTGGATGCGTGACGTGCACCAGTAGGTTCCGACCGGTTTGTCGGTGTACTGGTGGTACGGGCTGAAGCGGTCGTCGACCTCGAAGACCTTGCGGGCACTCCAGAGCCGGCAGACCGTCTGGCCTTCGACTGCGCCGAGCACGTCGGTGGGGAACAGCACGTTGTCGTTCTCGTAGGCCTTCACGAGCGTGCCGCTCTCGTCGGCCTTGAGAAAGTGCACCGGGATGCCGAGATGCTCGGTCGCGAGATTCGTGAAGCGGTGGGCGGCGGTCTCGTAGCTCACCGCGAAGGCATCACGCAGGTCTTCGACCGAGAGTTCGCGCCGCTGCTTTGCCTGCTGGAGGAAGTCGACCGCGGAATCCTCGGGAACGAGCAGCGCGCCGGCGAGATAGTTCGTCGCAACGCGCTGGCGGAGGAAATCGGCATAGTCCTTCGGCTGTCCGAGCCCGAGGGCGTGACTCGCGAGGGCCTGCAGGAGAGTCGAACGCGGGTCGCTTCCGTTGACCTGGCCGAGCGGGAGGTAGATGCGCCCGTTCGCGAGGTCGGTCACGCTGCGCGTCGACGGGGGAAGATCTGCGACGTAGTGAAGCGAGAATCCGAGGTGGCTCGCGAGATCGGATGCCACCCGCTGCGATAGGGGACCCCCGGTGTGCCCGACGGCCGCGAGCAGCGTCTTTGCCGTCGACTCGAGGTCGGGGAAGTGATTATTGCGTTTACGCATCTCGTGGCGAAGCTCGGTATTGGCGCGCCGCGCCTCCTCCGGGGTGGCCGCGCGCTCGCCGTGCAGGCGCTGCAGCTCGTCGTGGAGGGCGAGCACCGTCTCGATCGCCTCGTCGCTCAGCGATTTGCGAATCGGAAGCGCCGGAAGTTTGAGGGACGCATAGAGAGGCCCGCGCTGGGCGCGTTCGAGGGCGATCTCGAGTGCCGCACGGCGCGAGGGGGCCTCAATGCTGAGCAGTTCATCCATGCTCACCTCGAGGATCTTCGCGAGCCGCTGCAGCTCGCCGAGCTTCAGTTCGCGCTTGCCGTTCTCGATGACGGAGATCTGGGAGGCCGCCCGCCCCATCGCTGTTCCGATGGTGTCGAGAGTGAACCCGCGGTCGAGGCGGAGTTGCCGGATGCGGCGGCCGATGGTGAGCGAATCGAGCATTTCCTCATCATCGAACGGTCTCTCTGCGGTACTGCTCATCGCTCCATCCTGCCATTCGCTTTTCTTATGAGGAATAGAAAAACCAATCTTTTTCTGCGACGAATCTCGGAGAAGAAGTGTTGTGGTCACCGCACAGTGGAGGAAGACAATGACCGAAGGAGTCATCATGACCACCTCATTCCGCCCCGGTGACCAGACCGAGACCGCTGCCGATCTCGAGTTCGCATGGGCCCACGACCCGCGTTGGGTGAACGTGCGCCGCGACTACACGGCCGCCGACGTCGTCGAGTTGCGCGGCCCGGTACGCGAGGAGCGCACGCTCGCCCAGCGCGGGGCAGAGTCGCTGTGGAAGCAGATCCAATCGAGCAACGGCGACGAGTGGATCGCGGCCCTCGGCGCGCTCACCGGCAACCAGGCCGTGCAGCAGGTGCGCGCCGGGCTCACGGCGATCTACCTCTCCGGCTGGCAGGTCGCGGCAGATGCGAACCTCTCCGGACAGACCTACCCCGACCAGAGCCTGTATCCGGTGAACTCGGTTCCGGCGGTCGTTCGCCGCATCAACAACGCGCTGCTGCGCACCGGGCAGATTGAGCACCCATCAAACATCGACTGGATGGTTCCCATCGTCGCGGATGCCGAGGCCGGCTTCGGCGGACCCCTCAACGCCTATGAACTGATGAGCTCGATGATCGAGGCTGGCGCGGCCGGTGTGCACTGGGAAGACCAGCTCGCCAGCGAGAAGAAGTGCGGTCACATGGGCGGGAAGGTGCTCGTTCCGATCAGCCAGCACATCCGCACGCTCAACGCGGCCCGCCTCGCAGCCGACGTGGCAGGCACGCCGACGATCGTCATCGCCCGCACCGATGCGCTCGCCGCGACCCTGCTCACGAGCGATCACGACGACCGGGACAAACCGTTCGTCACCGGCGAGCGCACGGCCGAGGGCTTCTACAACGTGCAGAACGGCATCGAGCCGGTTATCGCCCGTGGTCTCGCCTACGCGGAATACGCCGACTTGCTCTGGGTGGAGAGCGCCGAGCCGGATCTCGACCTCGCGCGCCGCTTCGCCGAGCGCATCCACCAGGACTTCCCCAACCAGAAGCTCGCCTACAACTGCTCGCCCTCGTTCAACTGGAAGAGCCACCTCGATGACGCCCAGATCGCGACTTTCCAGCGTGAGCTCGCGGCAATGGGGTACGAGTTCCAGTTCATCACCCTTGCCGGTTTCCACGCTCTCAACCACTCGATGTACACGCTCGCCCGCGATTACAGCCAGCGGCACATGAGCGCTTACGTCGACCTGCAGGAGGCCGAGTTCGCCTCGGAGACCGACGGCTACACCGCGACCAAGCACCAACGCGAGGTCGGCACCGGCTACTTCGACAAAATCTCCACAGTGCTCAACCCTCAGAGCGCGACGCTCGCACTCGTCGGTTCGACCGAATCCGAACAGTTCCACTGAACCGACCGAACCGTCAAGAAAGGCGAATCTCATGACAAATAACGACCGCATGACCGTCCTCGGAAGCCCGGAACCCGGCTTCGAGACGATCCTGAGCCCCGATGCCCTGAACTTCGTGACGCGCCTGCATGATCAATTCGCGGGCCGCCGACAGGAACGGCTCACGGAGCGGATGGTCCAGCGCAAGAACATCGAGAACGGTCGCAA
>JAYVNU010000175.1:0-4482 GCA_043758345.1 Lacisediminihabitans sp. | reverse complement strand
CTCGCCCTCGAGCGATTGGGTCGTCGCCTTATCTCCGCCGTGCTCTTCGCCGCTCTGCTCATCGGCGGCATCTCGCTCCGAGCCGAGGACGTCGTTTTGGGCACCGGCCTGATGACCGTTTCCGCTCTCCCGCTGCTTCATGCTCTCTTTGCGGGGATTGTGGCACGGCGCGGTCCGCTCGGCTGAGTCGTCGGTTCAGCGGATTCGCGAGAACCGACGATCAGGACGGCGCTGCACGCCCAGAATAACCTCCCTGATTTCACGATCGAAGAGCGTTCGGCCATGTCCATCGGCGCAATTCCTGAATCGTTTCAATACGCTTCTGGCGAAGCGGTGGCCATCGCGCCACCCATGACCCGCCGTCGCGAGCCCGATCCCCAAGTCAGGTAGCGCGCCCTCGCGGCCCCTGAGGCTCACCGAGGAGTCGGATGTGATGAGCCGCTTTCGATCGAACCACACCATGGTCCGTTCGCCATCGTTGCGCAGGTGCGCGGTCAGGAGCAAAAGCTGTTCACCATGGCGATGTGCTCCTGCGCAGAGGGGCGAATCGATGGTCCACCTACGTCGGTTGGGGCGGGCGTCCAGGCACTGGCCGCCCGTGACGGCGAAGATGACCCGCATAACATCGTCTACGTCCACTCCCGTGCAAACACAGCCAGCTTGTTGCGCTTTCGTGAAGAGTGGTTGCGCAACGCGGTAGATCGGGGCTCCGAGCAGCAATGGAACGAAAACGTCCGCCAGCTAAATTATCGGGTCTGTCATGGCAATGAGACGCGCCAAAATTCCAGATCATGGATGCTCCGACTCCCCAAGAGCGTCGCAACCTCGCCTCGAGAACCAATAATGACGAACAGTCGGCCTTCCCGGACGTTGTGGTGCTTTGCCATCTCGGTGTCTTGTAACCCCAGTCACCTCAGAAGCGCAGAATCTCACAATCTCCGCGACTCAGCGTGAGGTGTCAAATTTACGCGGTCGAGCAATGTACCGATACTCGCCCTTGCCCCCAGCACTGCGAACGCACATGCGGCGTCTGTCACCGGGGCAGCAATGGCTGAACCTGCAGAGGCGAAACATACGTACGTAATCGTCCCTGCACGCAGAACTGCCGCCAGCCCGGAGATAAATACGCTGAAACCGTGGCGGTTTGGTTGGCGAGTGTGGAGGAGAATTAGGTGCACGACGGATCAAACGGCAAGTCCGATCAGAGCACCCGCTCCAATTCCCATAGGAACACCCCAGAGCATCAAGCCCCAGACCGGTTAGCTGGGTGCTGCGACTGCGATTCTCGACGCCGACCTCGCAGCCCTATCAGCTGCCCCCTGACGCACGAATGGCATTGTGGGAACGAGGACCGGGAAAGACACCCCGCCATCGCCGGGCAGGTGACCCGCGCGTCACAGTGCTGGGCGGTGGCCTGCGGGGCTGCGGTCGATCGATGCACTACGAGTTCTGGTGCGGGCGAGTCGACCACGGTGTGGGTCACCATGGAGTGACTATCCACAATTCCGGCCGCTGCAGCAGCATCGAGAGCCCGCAGCTGCATCCGCACGGTAGTGATGGGAGGCCGGGTCGCGTCCGCTCACCAGACGTCGTGTATGGATACGATCGAAATGTCCGCTGGCACCCGAAGGTTGCGGGAGTAGATCTCGGCGAGCGCGCCGAGAGCGGCGTTGAAATTGGCGACGACGAGGGCGGTCGGCAGTGGTCCGCTCTCGAGAAGCTGCACGGCGGCGGCACGGCCCTCCGTCCGGGCGTAGCCGAGCCGCGTCATCCACGCGTCCGGCGTTTCGAGTCCCCTGTTGGCCATCGCCAGACGGATACCAGCGGAGTCGTCGAGCGCGATAGTGGCGAGCGGCCCGTCGTCCACCGAGTTGATGACAACGATCGGCGTTTCCTTCATGACGAGCGACTCCAGGTCCGTCGGCGGGGTGCCGTCGGGCAGTTGTAGGGTCTCTCTTCGATACGCCCCTTCCCGACCAGCCAACGCAACCAGTGGCTGTCATTCTGGAGGCGTTCGGCCCGGCTGAGCACAATGGTGAGCCCGCGGGATGCCGCCTCATGCTCAGCTCCCCCGGCGAGTTCTGCGAACGCTGCGCTGGTGACATCCGGCACCACGAGTGCGATCGTGTTCGTACGTGAGGTACGCAGAGAGGCGACCGCTTCGAGCACTGACCCCATCGATCCGATGAACGCGTTGGGGAACCAGCGCTAGGTCACGGGGTATGGTGCCCAGCCATCCGTCGCGACGACCGTGCTGGTTACCTCGAGGGTGTCCGGGCGGCCGTCGGGGTAGTCGTACACGAGCCCGAGGCTGCCGCGGATCGCGCCCACTTCCACTGCGACCAGTCGGTGAAGACGTTGACGGTGAGCGTGAAGGATGTGACGGCGGCGACCCCGCCCGCCTTGGCGGCGAGGGCGGCGAGTTCCCGCGCGGTATGCGGGTTATCGGTGAAGGGCTTCTGCGCCAGGAAGTGCTTGCCGGCGGTCACCGCGGCGCGGAAGATCGGCGGTTGGTGGGTCACCGGCACGGCGATATCGACGACCTCGATCAGATCGTCGGCGAGCAGTTCGTCAAGGCCGGCATAGACGTGAGGGATGCCGTGCCGGTCGTCCACGACCCCGCCAGCGCCGATGATGGCGATCGGGCGCTTGTGTGCCTCAGGGACGACAAGACGGCAGCACTCGGAGACGTTGACAAACAGATCGATCATGACTGTGCCTTCTGCAGGTGCCCGCAGGAGAGCACGATCTACTCATCGTCGGTATGGAAGACCTCGTATGAGACGGTGAAGAGACCCATGTCGTCGTACTTCGGCTCCTCCCTAATAAGGGTGCGCATCGTATAAATCGATGCCACCGATGAACACCGGCTTGATGAATCGCAGCCGGTCGTAGCCGTAGACCAGCGCTCCCGGCACGATACGGCGGCCGAACAACTCCTCGTCGCGGGCGAAGATCTCATCCGCCACACAGGGGTGCAGATCGACGAGCATGCTACCGAATATCATCACCTGCCCTCCGGAAATGGTGGAGCGACCGGGTCGGAATTAGGATTCTTCCTTCTGCTGCCGCCGCCTGCGCAAACTCGGCGCGGATCGCCTCGGTGTGCTCACCGAGCCGTGCTGCACCCTTGAGGTTCTTGAGCACTCGGCCGCCGCATCAGACGAGAGTACGGATAGTTTGGATCGCGACCGGGCTGCCCCCGTCGGCATCCGGTCGTTCGGTCTGCTGGGCGATGTCGAGCGCGCGAAAGCCGTCGTGCTCGATGATCTCCGGCAGGATCAGGACGGGCGCACACCAGACATCCGCCGCATCGAGGATCGTCAGCCAGTGTTCGGCAGAGAGTGTCGCAAGATGGTCGGCGAGCGCGCGGGTGATCGCATGCTGCTCCGTCCACCAGGTGTCGGGGTCGACGCACTGCTCGAGGGTCGTCAGCCCGGTGAGCACGCCGAGGTCGGGCACCGAGGTCGTAGCGATCGCGAGGTAGCCGTCGGAGGTCGGGTGACGCCATATGGCGCCTGCAGAAATGCCTGCGCAGTGTTGCACTCGCCGCGCTTCACGACGATCGATGGGTCGCCGAGGTGTGCGCTCAGCAGCTCGAACTTCAGGTCGAGCATCGACTCGAGAAGACTGGTCTCGACGCGACCGCCGAGGCCCGTGCGCTCCCGACGTAGGAGCGCCCCCGTGATCCCGATGGCGAGGTGGATGGAGGCGATGACGTCAGCCAGCGCGATAGCGAGAGGCACTGGCGAGTCATCGGAGCCGCCGTTCAGCCAAGGCAGTCCAGAGAGACTGGGCGAGCAGGTCCTGTCCTGGCCGATCCTTCCACGGCCCTTCGGTGCCGTAACCGCTGACGCTTGCCTAGATGATGCCCGGGTTGGTCGGCTTTGGCGAAAAGCGTGCGAATGCCAGCGCGATCCTCTCCACTCTTCAGGTCCACGGTATGGCTCTCTTTGTTGCGGTTCGTACTGTGAAACGACAGGGTGTCGCCGACTTCGACGACTCCCGCGAAAGCGAGCCGACGCCGATTTCACCTCCCTGCGGCCGTTCTATCTTGATCACCCGCGCGCCAAGGTCGCCGAGGCGCATTGCGGCCATCGGCCCAGCGAAGAATTGGCTGAAGTCGAGTACGAGCATTCCGTCGAGGGGCAGCGGCGTGGTCACGGAAGGTCCGATCGTGAGAAGTTCAGCGAGTAGGCGCGGAGGGCGGTGCGGTAGAGGATGTCGTCCTGTTGGTCGGTGCTCAGGTGTGCGATGACCTGACGCTGGGCCCGCCACACTCCGCCGAAGTCGTCAGCCAGGGTGGAGACCGGCCAGTCGCTGCCGAGCATTACCCGGCTCGAGCCGAAGTGCTCGACCGTGTGGTCGACGTACGGCAGCCAGTCCTGCCACGTCCAGTCGGGGGCGGAAGCGGTGTTGAGCCCAGAGATCTTGACGCTGACGTTGGGCTGGGCGGCGACCCGGGCGATCAGTGAGGCCCAC
>JAYVNU010000174.1:0-4483 GCA_043758345.1 Lacisediminihabitans sp. | reverse complement strand
AGCTCGCCATCCTGACCGGAATCCCCGAAGCGAACACCATCATCGGCGAAGACGGCACCGTCATCGACATGCGGGACGGCGAGGTCGAGGTCGTCGGTCAGCTTGATCTCGGGTATGTCTACGTCGACGGCTCTACGGTCGGTGAGATCACGGATGCCGACCTCAAGGATCGCCGCATTCTCGCCGAGGAGGGCTTCGTCTCGATCTTCGTCGCGATCGACTCGCAGACCGGTCGGGTCATCGTCGGGCCGGAGATCCAGGCTCGCGGTTTCGCCGAGGATGAGGCGGTGTTCGACGCCGTCAAGCCGATGATCATCAGGGCCCTTCTCGACGCAGCGGAGAACGGTACGCGCGATACGCACTCCTTCAGCCAGGTCATCCGTCGAACGGTCGGCCGCTGGGTCAATTCGTCCCATCGGCGCCGCCCGATGATCGTGCCGGTCGTTATCGAGGCGTGACCTGGCCTGAGGCGGGGTGATTCGTCCCTGACACGCGCCCTCGCTAACCGGGCGTCAGCGGGGGTCGCCGCTACCTTTGAGACCATGGCTACGAGTACCCGGTCGACCCCGCGCACGCGCACGACGACCGGCCGCGCCGCAACGACCCGAGCGAGCGCGAACAAGACGCAGGCGAACAAGACGCTGACCGGCAAGGGCACCACTCGTAAGCTCCCCGCCGTGAAGACCGTTGCGAAGCAGGAAGGTCCCGGACTCCTCACGAGCGCGTGGCTCGGTCTCGCGCACTTCGTGGGGGCGGGGGCCCGTGTGCTCGGAAGCGAGACCCTCGCGAAAGACGAGCGCCGCGACGGCGTGCCGTTCTTCGTCTTCATCCTCGCAATCGTCGGCGCCGTTGTCGAGTGGTTCACACCGACCGATCCGATAGCGATCGCTTTCGACTCCTACACCTTCGGTGGTCTGCTCGGTCGGGTGGCATTCGCCCTCCCGGTGATCATGCTGTTGTTCGCCCTCTGGCTCTTCCGACACCCGTCGTCGGTGGCCGACAATGGACGCATCGGCATCGGGATGGCCATGATGCTCGCCTCCGTCGCCTCGCTCTGCCAGGTCGCCGGAGGACTGCCGACCCCCTCCGGCGGCATCGAGCCTCTCGCGCGTGCCGGGGGCATCATCGGCTGGGTGGTCACCTGGCCCGTCGCGAAGCTCGGCATTCCCGCCCTCGCCGTCCCGGTCGCAATCATCTTCCTGCTGCTCTCACTCTTCATCACTACGAAGACTCCACCGAACCGCATCGGCGTGCGGCTGCGCGAGCTCTATTCCTATCTCTTCGGTGCCCAGCTGTCCGAGCCGGCAGCGAAGTCGGCCGGGGGGTCCGAGTCGGGGACGGTCAGCTTCGGAACGCTCGATGAACTCGGGATCGATTCGGAGGAGGATGCCGCATCCCTCCCGTGGTGGCGCCGCAACAAGACCCGCCGCGAAGACGATCCGGCCTTCGACACCCCGGTCGTGTCGAGCTCGGTTAGCGCGACGGGAACAGAGGTCGTCGACCACACGCGGCACGAAGAGGATGTCGAAAGCACCCTGCTCAGCGAGCTCGTCAATGCCGAGGGTGCGGTCAAGCGTTTCACCGGGGAGGTTCGTCTGCTCGCCGAGCCGGCCAGTCCCGCGACTGGCATCCGAGACGACGGCGGACCGCTCGTCGCCGACCTGCTTCCCGGATTCTCCGACACCGCCTCCGTCAAGGGTGCCCTCGGCGAGTTCGACCAGACGGCGGTCGTGCACCACGAGGCCGCGCCATCCGCCCCCTATCGTCTTCCTGCCCCGACCGTGCTCGTGCCCGGCACTCCGCCAAAGGCCCGATCCGAGGCGAACGACACGATCGTCGCGGCGATCAGCGAGGTGCTGACGCAGTTTCAGGTGGATGCGCGGGTCACCGGATTCAGCCGCGGCCCGACAGTCACCCGATACGAGATAGAGCTCGGGCCCGGCGTAAAGGTCGAGCGCGTGACCGCCCTCACCAAGAACCTCTCGTATGCCGTTGCGAGCAACGAGGTCCGCATCCTCGCCCCCATCCCGGGCAAGAGTGCGATCGGCGTCGAAGTGCCGAACGCCGACCGCGAGATCGTGTCGCTCGGAGACGTGCTGAAGTCGAAGGCATCCACCTCGAGCGTTCACCCGATGACCATCGGTCTCGGCAAAGACGTCGAGGGCGGATTCGTCGTCGCCAACCTCGCGAAGATGCCCCATCTTCTGGTCGCCGGATCCACCGGCTCCGGCAAGTCGAGCTTCGTCAACTCGATGATCACCTCGTTGCTGATGCGGGCGAAGCCCACCGAGGTTCGCATGGTGCTGATCGACCCGAAACGAGTCGAGCTGGCTCCCTACGCGGGCATCCCGCACCTCATCACACCCATCATCACGAACCCGAAGAAGGCTGCAGAAGCGCTCGCCTGGGTCGTGAAAGAGATGGATATGCGTTACGACGACCTCGCGAGCTTCGGGTATCGCCACATCGATGATTTCAACGCGGCGGTGGTCGCGAACGAGATCGTGCTGCCGTCGGGGAGCGAGCGAACGCTCAAGCCCTATCCGTACCTGCTCGTCGTCGTCGACGAACTCGCCGATCTGATGATGGTGGCCCCTCGCGACGTCGAAGACTCGATCGTACGGATCACGCAACTGGCGCGGGCATCCGGTATCCATCTCGTGCTCGCGACGCAACGCCCCTCCGTGGATGTCGTCACCGGCCTCATCAAGGCCAACGTGCCATCGCGGCTCGCGTTCGCGGTCTCGAGCATGACCGACTCCCGAGTCATCCTCGACCAGCCAGGCGCAGACAAGCTGATCGGTCAGGGTGACGCGCTGTTCCTTCCCATGGGCGCGTCGAAGGCGATCCGCGTGCAGGGGGCGTGGGTGACCGAGAGCGAGGTGGCTGCCGTCGTCGCGCACGTGACGAGGCAGGCCCGTCCGGAGTACCGCAACGATGTCGCGGTGTCGGTGGAGAAGAAGCAGATCGATGGGGACATCGGCGATGACCTCGAGCTGCTGATGGCGGCGGCGGAGCTCGTCGTCAGCACGCAGTTCGGATCGACCTCAATGCTGCAGCGGAAGCTCAGGGTCGGGTTCGCGAAGGCCGGCAGGCTCATGGATCTCATGGAGTCCCGCGATATCGTCGGGCCATCGGAAGGATCGAAAGCCCGCGACGTACTTGTCGCGCCCGAACAGCTGGCCGGGGTGCTCGCTCGCCTCCGTGGAGACGACGTCGCCGTGGCATCGTCCACTGCTCCTGCGCAGGCGCCGGTATCGACAGTCTCCGACGACCGCTACTCCGCCGACCCGGTCGGCGACCTGACCAGCGGATACGATGAGGTCGACCGGTCGTCCGATGAGGATGCCTGGAACCTGACCGACCGGGAGTGATCCGTGGCACAGCCTGAACCCGTCGTTCCCACCGGGCCTCCGGTTCGCTCGTTCTCGTTCCGAGGGCGTGTGGTCAGCGCCGGCGACACCCCTGCGAGCATCGCGAATATCGCCAACATCATCACTGTCGTGCGCATCCTGCTCGCACCGGTCTTCATCTGGTTGTTGATCGACGACGGCGGGCGGCTCGGCCCTGTCCGTTACGTTGCCGCGGCACTCTTCGTCTTCGCGATCGTCACCGACAGCGTCGACGGATTCCTCGCCCGCCGGCAGAACCTCGTCACCGACTTCGGCAAGATCGTCGACCCGATCGCCGACAAGGTGCTCACCGGAGGAGCGCTGGTCGCGCTGTCCATCCTCGGAGAGCTCTGGTGGTGGGTCACCATCGTGATCCTCCTCCGGGAGTTCGGCATAACGGTATTCCGATTCGCCGTCATCAGCCGACGGGTGATCCCGGCCGTCGCGAGCGGCAAGCTCAAGACGGTGCTTCAGGCGGTCGCTATCTCGCTCTTCCTCTTCCCGGTCTGGACGATCTTTGGAAACTGGGTCTACATCGTCAACTACGCAGTGATGGGGGCCGCGCTGCTGTTGACCGTCATCTCCGGAATCGACTTCGTTATCAAATACGTGCAACAGAACCGCACGCCGGCCTGATGGTCGACGGTCGACTGGATGTCGAGCGGCTGGTCGACGGGCAGATGGCGGCTCGGCTGATCGAGACGATGCGGCTTCGCGGGCTCACCCTCGCAGTGGCAGAGTCGCTCACTGGAGGCCTCCTCGTCGCCGAGTTCGTGACGGTCGCCGGGGCCTCGGCCGTCGTTCTCGGGGGAGTGGTCGCCTACAGCACCGAACTGAAACACACGATTCTCGATGTGGATGCTGACCTCCTAGAGAGGGAGGGCCCCGTGCATCCGAGGGTCGCGGAGCAGATGGCCGATCGGGTGCGAACGGTGCTCGCAGTCGCTGGACGACCGGCGGATGTCGGGCTCGCGACGACAGGCGTCGCCGGCCCTGATTCTCAGGGTGGTCATCCCGTCGGCACCGTGTATCTCGGCATTGCGATCGGCGAAACTGTGCGATCGCTCCGACTTCACCTGGAGGGGGGCCGC
>JAYVNU010000173.1:0-4510 GCA_043758345.1 Lacisediminihabitans sp. | reverse complement strand
GCCCTCCCGGCACCGGCAAGACCACGTTCGCCAGGGCGATCGCGTCGAGGCTGGAGTGGTCTTTCATCGAGGTGTTCCCGTCCCGTCTCGCCACTGATCCGAAGGGTCTCGCCGGGGCGCTCCGGGAGACGTTCCTCAAAATCGCCGAGCTCGAGCATGCCGTCGTATTCATCGACGAGGTGGAGGAGATCGCCTCCCAGAGAAGCGGAGAGCCGCCGTCGCCACTTCAGGGCGTGACGAACGAACTGTTGAAGATCATCCCCGCCTTCCGCGATCAGCCCGATCGGCTGCTCGTCTGTGCGACCAACTTCGTGCGGGCGCTCGATTCGGCTTTTCTCCGCCACGGACGTTTCGACTACGTGATCCCGATCGGACTACCGGATGCCGCGGCCCGCCGTTCGATCTGGGAGCGCTACATCCCCCCGATCGCCTCCGGCTCCGTCGATCTCGAAACCCTGGTCGACAGCACCAGGGGTTTCTCGCCGGCCGACATCGAGTTCGCCGCGCGCAAGGCATCACAGAATGCTCTCGAGCACGCGCTCTACCCGGGCGGAACAGCGGATGCCGCAGCCGGCCCGGTCACGAAGGACTACCTCGACGCGATCGCCGGCACCCGTGCCACCGTCTCCGAGGAGGACGCGAGCCAGTTCCTGCAGGACATCGACTCGATCGCGCGCCTCTGAATGGTGGCGCTACGCGCCCGCTGGGTTACTTCTTCTTCGCCAGGTTGTAGTCGATGGCGGCGCGGACGATCGCCTGCACAGCGGCCACATCCGGCACATCCGTCTCGAAGAAGTCGATGCCGCGCCGCTGATTGCCTCCGAGTTGGGTGGTGAAGAGTCCGTCGGGATCGGCGAGGAATGCGCCATACATGAAGACGATGCTGACCTTGTTCGTGAAGATGTTGCCGACGCAGAGGATGCCGTCGCGCTCCCAAACGGGCGACCCCATCCACTTCCAGGTTTCGACGATCGCTGGGTCGACCTCGAGAATCGTCTTCCGGATGCTCGTCAGCCTGGCTCCGCGCCAGTCCAGGTGTTTCGCGATCAGGGCATCGATTTCTTCACCAGCAGTCATGAGCGCCAGCGTAGTAGTGGAGGTATTCCCACGACTACCGTTAAGTCATGACGTCTGCAGACTCTACGAGCACCGACACGACCGAGGCCGAAGCGCCCGCCATCACCTTCGCCGACCTCGGACTCGGCGACCCGGTGCTGAAGGCGCTGAGGGATGTCGGGTATGAGAATCCGTCCGCCATCCAGGCCGCGACGATTCCGCTACTGCTGCAGGGTCGCGACGTTCTCGGGGTCGCCCAGACGGGAACAGGTAAGACCGCGGCCTTCGCGCTCCCGATCCTCGATCGCCTCGACCTCAGCCAGAAGAGCCCCCAGGCGCTCGTGCTCGCCCCCACCCGCGAGCTCGCCCTTCAGGTCTGTGAGGCGTTCGAGCGCTATTCGGCTCATCTCAGGGGAGTTCACGTGCTGCCGGTCTACGGCGGGCAGGGCTATGGCACCCAGCTCAGCGCGCTCCGCCGCGGTGTGCACGTGGTCGTCGGCACTCCCGGTCGAATCATGGACCACCTCGAAAAAGGCACCCTCGACCTCACGCACCTCAAATATCTAGTGCTCGACGAGGCCGACGAGATGCTCAAGATGGGCTTCGCCGAGGATGTCGAGACGATCCTCAAAGACACCCCCGACGACAAGCAGATCGCGCTGTTCTCCGCGACGATGCCGGCGCAGATCCGTCGCATCTCGGGCAAGTACCTCCACGATCCTGAAGAGATCACGATCAAGGGCAAGACGACCACGTCGGCGAACACGACGCAGCGCTACCTGATGGTCTCGTACCCGCAGAAGATCGACGCCCTCACTCGCATCCTCGAGGTGGAGAACTTCGAGGGCATGATCGTCTTCGTCCGCACCAAGAACGAGACGGAGACCCTCGCCGAGAAGCTGCGTGCCCGCGGATACTCGGCCACGGCGATCAGCGGCGACGTGCCACAGGCCCAGCGCGAGCGCACCGTCGAGCAGCTCAAGAACGGCAAGCTCGACATCCTGGTGGCGACGGATGTCGCGGCCCGGGGCCTCGACGTCGACCGCATCTCTCACGTGATCAACTACGACATCCCGATCGACACCGAGTCGTATGTGCACCGGATCGGGCGCACCGGTCGCGCCGGACGCAGCGGCGCCGCCATCAGCTTCGTCACCCCGCGCGAGCGTCGCCTCCTCGACCAGATCGAGCGGGCGACCCGCCAGCCGATGGTCGAGATGCGCCTGCCGAGCGTCGACGACGTCAACGTCACGCGGCTCACCCGGTTCGACGACGCGATCACCACCGCGCTTGGAGATGAGAACCGTCTCAACGGATTCCGCGACATCATCGCGCATTACGTCGAACACCACGATGTTCTCGAATCGGATGTCGCCGCAGCCCTCGCGATCGTCGCGCAGGGTGACACCCCGCTATTGCTGTCCCCCGACGACCCGCGCTTTGCGAGGCAGGCGCGCGAACGCGAAGACCGCGGCGCAAATCGGTCGAGCGCGGAGGGGCGGGATGGCCGGTCGTTCCGCGACGACCGCCCGGAGCGCCCCGAGCGAGAACGTCGTCCGCGTGATCCGAACAAGCGGCTCACCGCGTACCGCATCGAGGTCGGAAAGCGCCAGCACGTGGAGCCGCGCCAGATCGTCGGAGCGCTGGCGAACGAGGGCGGACTCAGTCGGGAAGACTTCGGCCACATCGACATCCGCCCCGACTTCTCGATCGTCGAACTGCCGGCGGACCTGCCGAGGGAGGCGCTAGAGAGGCTCTCGGCCACCCGCATCAGCGGCAAGCTCATCGAGATCAAGCCCGACCGTGGCGGCGGGAAGCGACCGCGGTACTAGCCGCCGCCGCGATTGTTCGCTCTCGGGACGAATGTTCGTGCGCGCCGCCGAACACTCGTCTCAAACCCGAACAATCCCGCGCCCCAGGCCCCGCCGCCGTCAGCGCAGCAGAAGGTCGACGGCGGCCGCCAACCGTTCGCGGTACTCCTCTCGCTCAGTGACCTGGTGCTTGATTCCGATCGAGACGCTGATGAGCGCCTGTGTCAGCGCATCCGCATCCGTCAGCGCATCCGCATCCGCGATCGCACTCGCTATACATTTCGCAAAGCGTCGCGGATATGACGTGGTTAGGTCTCCGAGCAGCGCAGGGTTGTCGTCGATGACCGCCGAGATGTCGTGCGCCACCGGACCGATATACCGTCCGGCCCAGCGATCGAAGGACTGCAGGAGGCGGTCACGAAGAGGCCGTTCGGTCTGGGCCATGATCAGCTCGACCTCGACGACATCCTCTTCCAGCGCCTGCGCGACGGTTGCGCGGAAGAGATCCTCTTTCGAGTCGAACAGGAAATAGAGACCCGGGCGGGAGATGTGCGCCGCACGGGCGATCTCGTCCATCGAGGTCTTTCGGTATCCGAAGCGGGCGAAGCTGGTGAGCGCGGAGGCGAGAACACCTACTCGGCGGTCGAGGGCTGCCGGTTCCTGGGTGCTCATGACTTGAGCCTAAGAGAAATAGTCGCACTTTACAATATTTGATGAGTGCGTATAGTCGACGAGATGACTCCGCCTCATCTCATCACCACGTCTTTCGGGGCTCTCAGCACCGCTGACGATGTCCTTCACGGCAGTGCTGCCCTCCACGGCAGTGCTGCCCTCCACGAGAACGCTGCCCTCCACGACAACCCGCTGGCGGGCCTGCGCGTGATCGTCACGGGCGCATCGTCCGGCATCGGAGCCGAGACCGCCCGCGCGCTGGCGGCGGGCGGCGCGGATCTGACTCTCGCGGTTCGCAATACCGACGCCGGCACCGCGGTCGCCGACAGTATCGAACGGACGACCGGCGGCATCCGACCGAAGGTGGAACGTCTGGATCTCGCTGACCTGCCGAGCGTCAACCGTTTTGTCGAGAGGTGGTCGGGCCCGGTTCATCTCCTGATCAATAACGCAGGTCTCGTCACGAACGGGCTGGAGCGCACCCCAGAAGGATGGGAGCTGCAGTTCGCGACGAATCACCTCGGGCACTTCGCCCTGACACTCGTCCTTCATGACGCGCTCGCCCGCGGAGCGGCAGAGCGCGATGGGGCGAGAATCGTGGCACTCAGCTCGACGGCACACCTGCGCGCCGGTATCGATTTCGACGACATCCAGTTCGACCGTCGCGAGTACGATCCGCAGATCGCCTATGCGCAATCGAAGACCGCGAACTCGCTCTTCGCTGTCGAGGCGACCCGGCGCTGGGCATCAGAGGGCATCGTCGCAAACGCGGTCAACCCCGGCGGTGTTGCGACCGGCCTCCAGCGCAACTTCTCCGCGACGCAACGGGAGTCGCTCGACGCGGCCGAAGCGGCCGGGCTGTTCGAGTACAAGTCCATTGCGCAGGGCGCGGCGACGACCATGGCCGCGGCCATCGCCCCGGAGTTCGCCCACACCGGAGGCCATTATCTCGACGACTGTCGCGAGGCCTA
>JAYVNU010000172.1:0-4529 GCA_043758345.1 Lacisediminihabitans sp. | reverse complement strand
CATCAGCGACGAGCGGTGTCGCGGGAAGCGCCGATTTGCTGAAGTCGAGGTAGCCGACGTGCGAGGAGTCGATCGAGATCGGAGCGCGCACGGGGAGTCGCGCGGTGCTTCCGGATCCGCGGATGCTGTCGAGATATCCACTGTCACGCAGCTCCGCGTATGCCGCCGACACCGTCGTGCGGCTCACGCCGAGCTGGGCGGCGAGATCCCGCTCGGCCGGAATGCGCGTAGCGAGAGGAATGCGTCCATCGAGGATCAGCAGGCGGATGCGGTCGGCGAGCGCCGCATAGGCCGACACGGAAGTGGATGCGCGCCATCCGTCCACCAAGGATTCCAATATACGCGCCGAAACCGTAGCCATCGGTCCACTCTAGCGATATTGGCCTCTTGTCTAAGGACCAATCACACGATTGGCTTGCTCCATGCATCTACGACTCCTGATGACCCGGCGGGTCGTCCACCTGACCGTCGGCCTCTTCCTCTACGGGCTGGCCATCGGGATGATGGTTCGCGCGGGCATCGGCGTCGGTCCGTGGGATGTGCTCAGCCAGGGGATCGCCGCGCACACCGGCATCGCTTTCGGCTGGGTGACGAACATCGTCGGAGCGCTCGTGCTGCTGCTCTGGATCCCGATCCGCCAAAAACCGGGCATCGGCACCGTCGTCAATGTGCTGCTCATCGGACCGAGCGCGCAGGTCGCGCTGACGGTCATCCCCGCGCAGACAGTTCTCGCCAGCCGACTGCTGGTCTTCGCCGGCGGGCTCGCGCTGCTGGCGATCGCGACCGGGCTCTACATCGGTGCGCGCTTCGGGCCGGGCCCGCGTGACGGCCTGATGACGGGCATCCACCGCTGGTTCGGCATCCGGATCTGGATCGTTCGCACCTCCATAGAGGTAACTGTGCTGGCGATCGGCTGGCTGCTCGGCGGCAACGTCGGCATCGGTACGCTCGCGTTCGCGCTGCTCATCGGGCCGATGGTGTCGGTGACGATGCCGCTGCTGCGGGTGCCGGAGCGTCTCGCGGTTCCGGATGCCGCGGTGCCGGCGTGATCGCGCTACTCTCGCTCGGCGCGCTCGGCACCTGGGCGGTCATCGCGATTCTCGAGGCGATTCGAACCGATGACTACCGCCGGCTCCCCGATCGCGGCTGACCCGTTTCTCGGCGAAGGCCGCCAGCGCATCCCCGACCGGGCTTTCACTATTCAGGAGGTGATGGGGCGGGGCAGGCAGGAGTGGCGGAACTAAATCTCGCGACGCAACATCCGTCCCTTCTGTTTCATACCTTCCTGAATAATGAAAGTCCGGAGCGGCCTGTCGGAGTCGAATCCGGATGCCGCAGCGCGGTTGCCGAAATCGCGGGTTCGCGCCGTTCAGCGCGCTCCGGGCTCGCCAGTGAGATGCAACGCGGCCTTAGGTCACCTCTCCGAACGGCGCGAGTCCTTTGTATCTGCGGCTTTCTCGGGGGTTCCTAACAAATTCCTAACACACGTTTCCCGGGTGTAATGTCGCTGCTCGTGACTAGCGAAGACAGGTCGCCCAAACGGTGGCTCATCGGCGAACCGCTGGCCTCCGAGAAGCTCGAAGGACAGCTGCTCCCGAAGCATCTCGCTTTGCCCATTTTCGCGAGCGACGCGCTTTCCTCCGTCGCCTACGCGCCGCAGGAATTGCTGCTCATCCTCACGCTCGGCGGACTTGCCTTCATCAGCTTCGCCCCGTGGGTCGCCGCGGCGGTCGTTCTGCTCCTCATCGTCGTCGTCACCTCGTACCGGCAGCTCATCAAGGCCTACCCCTCCGGCGGCGGTGACTACGAGGTCGCGCATCGTAACCTCGGCGAGAAGCCCGGACTCGTCGTCGCTTCGGCGCTCCTGGTGGATTACATCCTCACCGTTGCCGTGTCCGTCGCGTCCGGCGTCGACAACATCATCTCCGCCTTCCCGGAACTGAACGCGTGGCGGGTCGAACTCGCCGTCGGATTCGTAGTCATCCTCGCGGCCATCAACCTCCGCGGTGTCGCGGAGTCGAGCAAGGCCTTCGCCCTCCCCACCTACCTCTTCATCGGCAGCGTTCTCGTGATGATCGTGACCGGGCTCATCCGGACCGCGCTCGGCGACGCTCCGATCGCGGCATCCTCGAGCTTCACCGTGAAGAATCCGGAGAGTCTCGGACAGGTCGCGATCATCCTGCTCCTGCTGCGCGCCTTCGCCAGTGGATGCAGCGCGCTCACCGGCGTCGAGGCCGTCGCGAACGGCGTGCAGGCGTTCCGTCGACCGAAGATCAAGAACGCCCAGCGCACCCTCGTGCTCATGGGGTCGATCGCCATCGCGCTCTTCATCGGGATCGTCACGCTCGCCCTGATCAGTCACGTGCGCTACGCGGAGAGCGCCTGTGACCTGCAGGGCTTCAAGAACTGTCTGACGGCGCCGCAGCACAGCGTCATCTCGCAAATCGCCGCAGCGGTGTTCCCGGGCGCCGGATACTTCATGTTCTTCATCATCCAGGGGGCGGCGGCCCTCGTGCTGCTCCTCGCGGCCAACACCGCTTTCAACGGTTTCCCGCTGCTCGGTTCGGTGCTCGCTCGCGACTCCTACGCCCCAAAATCCTTGCAGACCCGGGGAGATCGCCTCGTCTACTCGAACGGCGTGCTGGTGCTCAGCGGCGTCGCCGTCGTGCTGCTGCTCGTCTATCGCGCGAACCCGACCCAACTCATCCAGCTCTACATCATCGGTGTTTTCGTCTCGTTCACCCTCGGCCAGACCGGGATGGTCGTGCACTGGACGAAAATGCTGAGGGCCGGATGCGCCAACCGCGGCCAGGTCTACCGCTCGCGGATCATCAACGCGACCGGCGCACTCTTCACCGGCATCGTGCTCGTCGTCGTCACCGTGACGAAGTTCACGCACGGCGCCTGGCTGGTCTTCGCGATCATGCCTGTGCTGTTCCTGCTGATGCTGCGCATCAATCGCTACTACGGCCAGGTCGCGAAAGACATCGAGGTCGACCCGACGACGACCTTCGGCGCCACCGGTGACCACGCCGTCGTGCTCGTCGGAAAGATGCAGAAGCCGACGCTGAAGGCTCTCGACTATGCCATCGCCGCTCGCCACGTGAGCATCGAGGCAGTGCACGTCAACATCGCCGACGGGGAATCCGAGAAACTGTCGAAGCTCTGGGACGAGATGAACATCAAGGTGCCGCTGCGTATCGTGCCATCGCCGTATCGTGACATCAGCTCGCCACTCATCAAATACATCAAGGCGCGCCGGCTCGAGTACGGCTCAGAGGTCATCACCGTCTATACGCCGCAGTACATCGTCGGCCACTGGTGGGAGAACCTGCTGCACAACCACAAGGCCCGCCGCATCCGCCAGAAGTTGATGCTCGTGCATGGCGTGACGATCGCGCTGGTTCCCTGGCTGCTCGACTCGTCCAAGCAGCTCTACGCCCGTGGCTATCGTCCACTGCCGGGCTCCGACCGACGTGGCGAACCGCGGCGCCCGATCATGCGTAAGCCTCTCCCGCCGGCTGCGCCGGCCGCCACACCGGCCGTTCGTCCCACCATCGAGAAAACGAGCGAGAGTCATGTCGATCTCGCCGTTCGTGCCGAGAAGGCGACCGGCCTGTCCCGTGGAACGACGGCTACCCGAACCCGCAGTCCGGAGACACGCACTGTTGCGAAGCCCACCGGGGTGGGCTCAAAGACCCAGGCCAAGGTATCCGAGGCGCCGAAGAAAAAGCCGACGGCTGGATCCTGAGCATGCCCGGGTGGCGTGAGTTCACGGCCGTCGCGGTCGGCGGTGTGCTGGGAACGGGCCTTCGACTGTTCCTGGATACGGTCATCCCGCACTCCGACCCGACCTTCCCGCTCAGCACACTGATCATCAATGTCGTCGGATCGTTCGCGCTCGGGCTTCTCGTCTCGACACTCTGGAAGCGTCCCCGATTCCCGTCCTGGCTGAAGGCCGGGCTGGGCGCCGGAACGATCGGATCGTTCACGACCTTCTCGGCGTTCGCCGTCTCGCTCGTCGCCGAGGCGAACTCGGAGCTGCTCGGGCTGGCGGCGCTCTATTTCGTGCTGACGATGGTGCTCGGATTCGCGGCTGCCGCGTCCGGGATCCGCCTCGGCGGGCGCGCGCACAATGACCGCGACACGGTGGACGAATGACTCCGCTCGTCGTCGTGGCCGTGTTGCTCTTCGGGGCGATCGGCGCACTCGCCCGTTTCGGGACCACCGTCCTCCTTTCCCGTTTCACCCGGTTCCCCTTCGCTGTGCTCATCGTGAATGTGGTCGGCGCCGCGCTCGGTGGATGCCTCCTCGGATTGTTCGGCCGGGCATCCATCTCCGCGGAATGGCATCTGATCCTGCTCACCGGGCTCGCCGGCGGACTCACGACCTTCAGCACCTGGTCGGTCGAAACGGTGCAGCTGATCGAGCGGGGACGCTGGCGCACCGCCCTGTCGAGCGTCGCCCTGAACCTCGTTCTCGGCGTTGGAGCGGCGACCGTCGGTTATCTGGTTACGCGCTGAGTCACG
>JAYVNU010000171.1:0-4529 GCA_043758345.1 Lacisediminihabitans sp. | reverse complement strand
GGGACCCGGTTGAACGACTCGAGCCCGCTGCATCCGCAGTCCGGATGTCGCGCCCACCCACGCACGGTGCGCGCGCCCGTGAGCACGTCGAGGTCGATCGACGACGACCCACCGGCCGGAGACTTCCTGACCATGCCCCGCTCGATTCTCTCCAGCACGACGCGTGTCGCCATGGCGGCGACCTCGCGGGCGATCAGCGGTGTCTCGGTGGCCGAACGTCTGCCGAGCAGTTGCGCGGCGATCGCCGGCCACGCCGGGTCGGCATCGGTGCGGTGCAATTCGAGGCAGTAGAGGCACGGGCCCGATCCCGGCTCGACGAGTGGTCCGATGCGCACGGTCAAGTCGCCGAAGACGACAGGCAGATGCGGGATGTCGCGTCGGAGCCAGCCACTGTGCTGGCGCGGATCGATGACGTGGTCGGCGACGATGACCGCGAATCCGGTTTCGGCAGTCGCGCCCTCTGCATGCTGCACCAGATCGCCGAGCAACCGGGTGATTCCCTCGACGGTCGGCCCATTGCCCTCGATCGTGACGGTGATGGATGTCGCGGGCACCGGCTTCAGCAGCGCCGGTTCGAGCCCGGCGAGCAGACCGTCGAGATCCGCGCCGCCGGCACTCCGCGAGATCATGTCGAGCCCCGAGCGGCTCACGCCGGCGACCAGAGCGGCGATCACCCGCTGCTCTGCCGTGGTGACATCGTTCAGCACCATGATTGGCGTATCAACCCCGACCTGCAGTGTGTCCGGGTTGCGCCAGACGATCGGTATCCGTGGATCGAGCTTCAGCACCATGCCGTGATCATCGCGCACCCGGCGGGAGGGTGGCGTGGATGATCCACAGGCGCGGAAGCGCTAGGAGGCGGATCCGTCCTCTGCCTCGCGCGGGCGGTCGCCCTGTTCGTCGTTGAGCAGGTCTTCGATGGCCCGATCGATATCGTCGTGATCTGGCTCTGCGCCGGTCAGTCGCATGACGAGGCCCACCGGGTCGTCGATGTCTTCTGAGGTGGGGATGAGATCGGGATGCGACCACAGCGCGTCACGTTTCTCCGGTCCGATCTCCTCGGTGAGCTTCTGCCACATCGCAGCAGCCTCACGGAGCCGACGCGGACGGAGCTCGAGTCCGACGAGGGTCGAGAACGCAGACTCTGCCGGACCTCCGGCGGCGCGGCGGCGGCGAACGGTCTCGGCGATCGCACCGGATTTCGGCAGCCGGACGGTCGCCTGTGCTGTGACGACATCCACCCAACCCTCGATCAGGGCGAGCGTCGTCTCGAGACGTCCGAGAGCGGCGAGTTGTGCTTCCGACTTCGGCGGGATCAGGGCCCCGCTCACCATCGCCTCACGGAGTTCTTCGGGGTTCGACGGATCGAATCCTTCGGCGAGCTGCTCGAGCCGATCGGTATCGATACGGATGCCGTTGGCGAATTCGGAGATCGACGTCATGAGTTGAAGGCGCAGCCATTTCGCATGGCGGAACAGTCGTGCGTGAGCCAGCTCACGCACCGCCATGTAGAGCTGCACCTGGTCGTGCTCGATGTCGAGACCGGCGCCGAATTCGGCGAGATTCTGGGGAAGGATGGCGGCCTGCTGGTCGTTCTCTCCCGTGCCCAGCAGCGGGATCCCGATGTCTCCGCCCGAAACGGCCTCGCTGGAGAGCTGACCGACGACCTGCCCGAGCTGCATCGCGAAGAGCGTTCCGCCGACGTTGCGCATCAGCTTCGATGCACCGTCGAGCATGCCGGCCATCTCTTCCGGCGCCTGCTCGCGCAGAACATCGGTGAGCGAATTAGCGATGCTGAGAGCGACCGGCTCGGCGAGCTGCGTCCAGAAGGGCATCGTGGCGGTGATCCATTCGGTGCGGGACATCAGCCGCGGCGTCGACGTGAGCTCGGAGACGTAGGTCGCCTCATCCAGCCACAGGGCGGCGACATGGAACGACTGCTCGACCGAGGATCGCTCGGCCGGACCGGTGGCGACGACGTCTTTCGCCGCGATCCCTTTTGCCTGGTCAAGCGCAAGAGTCCAATTGATGCCGTCGCCGCTCGCCTGCATCGCACTCTGCAACTGGCCGATCAGATTCTTGATCATCTCGGGGTCATCGGGCAGTCCGGCAGCGCTCGCGAGCTTCGCCGGATCGATTTCGCCGTTGCCGGACAGGAACTTATTCAGCATGTCGCGGAAATCGTCGTCTGGGCTGTTCGCCGGATCATCAGGCATAGCAACTACGCTAGCGGCTGCACAGGTAACGAGGCTGTGTTTTGGATACGGCGGCGGTCGGGGCAATGCGCCCGTGGCGAACAACCCTCCGCGAGATCCCCGGCACAGGGGAGTCGAAAGGACGTGCGGTGGCTTTCTTCCCCGAGGACAGTCCGGCGAGGATGACGAAGCGTCGGCGGTTCCGGTGGGTCGGATGGACGCTGCTGGTCGCGGCGCTCATCGGCGGATTCTCCTTCGCAGCGGTGCCTGCCCCGTACGTCATCGAGCAGCCAGGCCCGGTGTACAACACGCTCGGCACCGGCACCCCCGTCGGCGCTAAGCCGGTGGATGCGGCCGAGCGTCAGCCGCTCATCGAGATCCCGAGCCAAAGGACCTATCCGACCTCCGGCGCACTCGACATGCTCACGGTGAACCTCGTCGGCGATCGTTCGAACGCGCCAAGCTGGCTCGAGATCGCCCAGGCCTGGCTCGACCCGAGCAGGGCCGTCGTTCCCATCGACTCTGTCTATCCGGTCGGAACGACCGTCCAGCAATCGGACAAGCAGTCCGCCGTCGATATGCAGAATTCCCAAAAGGATGCCATCGCCGCGGCTCTCAGTACGCTCGGTTATCCGCTCACCGGCGTGCTGTCGGTCGGTGGGCTCTCCCCGAAGTCCCCGGCCGAGGGCGTGCTCAAAGAGGGTGATGAGATCCTCAGCGTCGCCGGGACCCCGGTCGACAGTGCGGTCAAACTGCGCTCGGTCATAGCGAAGACCGGTGCGGGAACGCCGGTGGATGCCGTCATCTCGCGCGGAGGGACCACGCGCACGGTGAAACTCACCCCGGCCCTCAGCGCCGGAGCGGGCTCTGCCCCGATCATCGGGATCTATCCCTCGATCGCCTACGCGTTCCCCTTCGAGGTGAAGATCCAGCTCGAGAACGTCGGTGGGCCGAGCGCCGGGCAGATGTTCGCACTCGGCATTATCGACAAGCTCACCCCCGGCAAGCTCAACGGGGGAGCACACGTCGCCGGCACTGGCACGATCGACGCCGACGGCAACATCGGAGCTATCGGCGGCATCCGCCAGAAGATGTACGGGGCACGCGCGGCCGGAGCCACCTACTTCTTCGCTCCGTATTCGAACTGCGACGAGGTCACCGGTCACATTCCAAGCGGTATGACCGTGCTCGCGGTGAAGACTCTTAGAGACTCGCTGGCCGCGCTGAAGGCCATCTCGAGCCACGGCTCGACGTCGTCGCTGCTCTCCTGCCCGGCGAAGTGACATGAAGCACCCTCTACGATGAGACACCACAGCCTTCACCCCCACTCAGGAGCAGTTGCGTGACTTCCACCACCTCAGAAGATCGTCGTCAGCCGGCTTCACGATCGCGAGTGACGCTGCTCGCGACTGTCGCCGTCGTGGTCGTGCTCGTCATCTTCTTCTTTATCTTCTCGAGCTTCTACACCGATTGGCTCTGGTTCCAGCAGCTCGGCTTCGTCAATGTGTTGACCACGCAGTGGATCGCGACCGCCGTGATGTTCGCGATCGGATTCCTGGCGATGGGGATCCCGGTCTTCGTCAGCATCGAGATCGCGTTCCGGCGGCGTCCTGTCTACGCGAAGCTGAACGCCCAGCTCGACCGCTACCAGCAGGTCATCGAGCCTCTCCGTCGGCTCGCGATGTGGGGAATCCCTTCGGTCATCGGCTTGTTCGCCGGTGTCGCTTCCTCGTCGAAGTGGGCGACGGCGCTCGAGTGGCTCAAGGGAACGTCGTCGGGCAAGACCGATCCGGTGTTCCACCTCGACATCTCCTTCTACCTGTTCGCGCTGCCGTTCTACGAGTCGGTCGCGGCCTTCGCTTCGGCGGTTGTGCTGATCTCCGCCATCGCCGCCGTCGCCACCAGCTACCTCTACGGGGCGCTGCGATTCAATGGGCGCGAGCTGCGCATCTCGCGCACGGCGCGCATCCAACTCGCGGTCACCGGCGCGATCTACCTCGCCATCCAGGCCGCCAGCCTCTGGCTCGACCAGTACTCGACGTTGGCTTCGAACACGAGCACCAACCTCAACCTCTTCGTCGGGGCGTCGTATGCTGACATCCACGCCGTCATCCCCGGTCGCCAGATCCTCGCCGGCATCGCAGCCATCGTCGCCATCCTCTTCGTCATCACCGCGGTGATGGGTCGCTGGCGCCTGCCGATCGTCGGCACGGCGTTGCTGCTGGTCAGCGGGCTGATTCTTGGGTCGGTCGCTCCGTGGGTCGTCGAGAAGCTCCAGGTGGAGCCGAGCCAGCGCAGCCTCGAGGCGCCGTACATCAAGCGCAACATCGATGC